>JALOPN010000231.1 GCA_025453875.1 Gemmatimonadaceae bacterium
CGAAGGGATGCGCGTCGTATCGACGCCAGCGAACGCCGCCTGCGAGAGGCCGGCGCCGCCGAACATGACGCGGTCGTACGACGCGCCGACGGCCACGGATCGTGTGGTGATCAGGCGCTCCTGGGCCTCGAGCAGCGATGGCAGGATCGCGAGCGTCGAAGCGAGGGCGCAGCGTCGCGCCGCAGTTCGCATCACGGTCGGCGCACCTCGATGACAATGGTCACCACGGTGCTGGGGAAGGCGGGATCACCCGGACCGGAGAGCGGTCGCGTGTACGTTGTGAACAGATCGAGCGGCCGATTGAGTCGGTCCACGGCACCCGCAACCGCCGCGTTGATGGGCCGAACACCCGGTGAGAGCGACGGGGCGCTCTCGCCACGACGGGGCGCAACGCACTGGCGCGCTCGCGCGCGAGCGTGAGCTCTGGCGCGAGCAGCGACGCATTCGTGTACGCGGTGAACGCGCGACGCACATCGCCCGCAAGCTCGGCCTGCACGCCTTCGCCGTACGCAACGAGCGCCGCGAGACTTGCCGCCGGTCGCTGCGCGTCGATCGCCGCGCGCTCGTGACCTTCTCCGCCGCCAGCAACTCGCCCGGTGCGGCGCGCGCGTCGAGGGCCTGTGCGATCGCGCCGGTTTGCACATCGGCCACGCGAACACTCAGCCGGAACTCGCCGCTCGGCAACGTATCAACGGTGCCGAGAATCAAACGCCGCGCTTGAATGAGCTTGCCGACACGTGGCGCACTCGACGAGTCGACGCGTCCCGTGCCTGCGAGGTCGAGTTCGGTGAGGATCTCCCCGAGACGCGCGCGTTCGACCAACTGCAAGGCACGACTGCGTGCAAGGTCGGTGATGAGCAGATCCGCCATCGCGTAGCCGAGCGCGTTGAGTCGCGGGTCGTTGCCGTTCCACGCGAATGGAGGCACACCCAGCGCATCCGTTTGCAGAGCGGAGAGCCCACGCTCCTGTTGCAGCGCGCCCTGATCGCGCGCGCTGGTTGGTGGGGGGGCGGTCGTGACAGCGCTCGTGCGGCACGCGCCGAGCACGAGGACGAGTGCAGGCCACGCGGCGACGAGCCGCGCCACGCCATGACGGCGCGGGCCGAGCCCGGAGTTTCGCAAGAGCGAATGGTGTGACACGCGTCACCCGACGAGGGATGGATTACCTGCGGGGGTGTTAGCTGCATCGTGCGCCGCATCGCCCGGGTGTGCGGAGCGTTCGCACCCTTCCGCGTGGGACGGCGTGGGGCTAACGTCTTCGCGCCGCGGGTCGCCGGCCGGTATGGTCCTTGCTGCCATTACGTAATGCCGGGGCGGACGCGCCCCAATCGCAGGTCAGCCCTTCGGAGGCGTGGTGCATCGGTCATCCGCGATGTGGTGGATGGGAGCGTCGGTGGTCGTGGGCGGCGTCGCGGTTGCGGCGGCGCCCTCGTTTGGTCGCGTCCCCGTTCCCACCGCCTTCACCGCGATCGCGGCACCTTCCGCCGCCGCCGCTGGTGACAGCACCGCTCGCGCCGTGGGGCAGGTGCTGACAGGCGGCTCGCTTGCGTGGCGAGTGCAGGTCGCCACCGCGGTGACGCGTCACGACGCGGCGGGCGCGGCCGGCCTCGCCGCACTCCCGCCCGCGCCCTCGGGCGCGCGGCCCGTCGTCGCGTTCGGTCCCTCGCTCGCACCCGCCCGCGCTACCGCACCTGGTCGCGACGAGCGCCCGCGCAGCACCTCCGCCGGAAATGGCGCGTCCGTCGCTGGCGCCGCGTTCGGTGGGGTGGGCATGGGACTCGGCGCGCGTTCGCTCGCTCGTCAGTCCGCCGGCGCGGCGGTGCGCGCCACCGCGTCGCTCGGCGCGGTCGCGTCGCGTGGTCAGCCGTTGTCGCCGGACATCGGCCCGGATGCCGCGCCGGCGCCGACGCCGAGCGCGACGCCCTCATCGAGCCCCGATCCCACACCCGCGTCATCAACTGGCGCGAGCGTGACACCGGCTGCGAGTATCTCGCCGACGGCAAGCACGACACCCACCACGAGCACAACGCCGACGACGAGCCTCACACCGGCCGCGAGCACAACGCCAACCGCGCCCACGTCGCGCATCGCCGCCGCACCCACCTCCACACCAGCGCGTACCGCGACGCCCACGTCGACCTCGCCGCTCCCGGCCCCGACGCCATCCGCGCCGCCAGCATCGAGCACGCCGCCGGCGCCCCCCGCGACCATCATCGGTCGCGGCGCCGACCTCGGCCCCGACGCGCGCAACATCGACCTCACCGCGTCCGGCCTCGCCAACGGCGCGCTCATCACCGATGAACTGCTCGCCACGCAGGGTATCGGGTTCGACGGCAGCCGTTTCTTCGGCGATGCAACGGGGGGCGGCGCGTTCAACGCCTTCACCGCGCTCTACAACACGCCCGCGTTGCAGAATGGCGCGGCCGGCGTGCCGACGCCCTCGCTCACCATGCGCTTCGACGAGCCGCTGCTGGCGGTGGGCTTCAATCTCTTTGCGGTGCAGTTCGATCGATCGTTCGTGGCCAGCGGACTGGCCACCGATCCGTCCTTCACGGTGCGCTACCTGAGCGGCGAGGAACGCGTGTTCACGAGTGCCATGGTGCAGGACCCCACGCCATACCGTCTGCTCCCGCCGTCGCTGCGTCCCGATCCGCTCTGGTGGGTGTTCGAGGGGGGCGGCGCCATCAGCAGTCTCACCGTGCACGCGCCGGTGTTCTTTGCGTCGCGACTCTCGCCCGACTTCGCCGATGTCTATGGTGACCTGTACCTCGCCAACCTGCAGGTCATCGACGTGCCGGAGCCCGATGTCGAACCGCCGGTGGATGTTCCCGAACCTGGCGTGAGCGCATTGTTGCTCACGGCGGGTGCGCTCCTGCTGCGGCGACGCCCACGGCGCTGAGCGAAACCGCACCTCAACACAAACGCCCCGCGACTCGATGCTCGAGTCGCGGGGCGTTTGTGCAACGGTCGATGATCAGCTCGCGATCTTCTTCGTCTGCTGCTTCACCTTTTCCATGTACTTCTTGAAGAACTGCTTCTGCATGTCGTTCATGTCGATCTCACGACCCTGAATGTACGACTGCTCGATGTTCGACGTCATGTCGAGCGGCGTGCCGGTCGTGATGATCAGCGTGGCTTCCTTGCCCACCTCGAGCGAGCCCACCTTGTCGGCGATGCCCATGAACTCGGCCGCGTTGATCGTGACGGACTTGAGCGCCTCTTCCTCCGGAAGACCGAAGGCCACCGCAACGCCGGCTTCCCACGGCAGGCGATAGCTGTACAGTCCACCCGCGCCGCCGGAAATCGCGAACTTCACACCCGCCTTGTACAACGCGGCCGGCGACGCGTAGGCGCCATCGTAGCCGTCGTAGTCACGATTGGGTGCTGCCATTGTCGACGTGAGGATCACCGGCACGTTCTCGGCCTTGAGACGGTCCGCGACATGGATCGCGTCCGCACCACCGCGAATCACGAGCTTCACCCCTTCGGCCTTGGCCCACGTGATCGCATCGTTGATCTGCGCGGCACCGTTGGCGGCGACCACGACCGGGATCTCGCGATTGAGCGCCGGAATCATGGCCGCATACCGCGCATCGGTGCGCACGGACTGACCGGCCTTGAGGGCATCCCGATACGCACGCGCTTCGGCGAAGTAGTTCTTGATCTCCTGCACGAGATCGTCGTACGTCTTCGGTGCCGGCTGCGCACCACCACGACCGCCCGGGCCCCCCGGCGGCGGGCCGCCGAAGCCACCGCGTCGCTGGCGCGCGTTCGGGTCGGGCCAGTTCACGTTCAGCGCGGCCGCGCCCTTCATCGACATCTCTTCCCACGTCCAGCCCTCGAGCGACATCGCCGACGACAGCCCCGAGATGAGGCCACCGCCCGGCGTGCTGAAGGCCACCAGCACGCCCGCCGACCGCGTCGTGCCGATGTGACGGCTCTCCGGGTTCACCGCGATTTCGGCGCGCACGTTCGGATTGAAATCGCCGAGCTCGGTGATGTCATTCGACACTTCCACCGCGTCGATTTCCGTGATGCCCACCGTGCTGTAGGCATCGATGAGACCGGGGTAGATGTGCTTGCCCGTGACGTCCACCACCTTCGCACCACGCGGCGCGGCGATGTCGGCGCCACCGATGGCGGTGATCTTGCCGCGCTCCAGCACGATCGTGCCGTTCTGGATCACGCCCTTGGTCACCGTGTGAATCGTGGCGCCGCGCAACACCACCGCCTGTTCCTGCGGCGTCGTGGGAATCACGACTTGTGCGTCAATCGACGCCGGCGTGATCACAACCCCCGCGCTCGCGGCGAGTGCCACCGCCGCGAGCGCAAGGCGCGACACACCACGCGCGGTGAAGCCGGGAAGCATCGACATGGGGGAACGTCCGGATTGAAAGGTGAATGCCGTCATGATCACTTGTCCTCCGACGAGCCACGACCACGCGGCGGACCAGCGGGCGCCGCACCCTCCGGCGAACCGGCCGCAAGAATCGCCTGAATGAGCATCGTGCGCTGCTTCGCCACCTCTTCGCGCAGCTTCGCGTCCTCCTCGAGCGAGAAGTACCGACGCCCATCCACCCACGTCTGCTCGGCCTTCGTGAACTGCGACAGCGGGTTGCCATTCCAGATCACGAAGTCGGCGTCCTTGCCGGCTTCGAG
>JALOPN010000232.1 GCA_025453875.1 Gemmatimonadaceae bacterium
CTTCGCCCGGAACTCGGGGCCATGGTCCACCGGGCGCCCGGTTTCGTGCTGCCACTGGTGCACCATCTCGTGCAGCAGCGTGTGCATGGCCTCGCGCCAGCCATGGCGCGTCACGTGGCCGCGGGAGAGCACGATCTCCGGGGGCGTGTGGCGTGACCCGGCATCGTAGTGCCCGAGCCGCGTGGCCATGCGCCCCGACAGCCGGAGCGCGATGTTCGACAGCGTGCCGCCGAACCACTGCGCGTTGAGCTGCCGATGCGCCTCGGTGAGCTGGGCAATCATGGCCACGTCACCAGGGCGCGCCGGCTCCTGTCGGCGCACCGCCGGCGCCCGCTCCACATCGTGGGCCAGAATGACCTCGCGGGCCGCCAACCGTTCGGACTTCGTGCGCGCCGTGGCAAAGGCCACGATCGCCCGCAGCACCGACTCCGGCGCCTCGGCATAGCCCTCATGCACCCGCAGTGTTCGCCCGATCAGTGACACCATGACGGTGCGGGTGCGCATCAGCACCAGCGCCTCCACGCCGCGCAGCCCCAGCTCCTGCAGGCGCGAGAAGAGTACCGCCGTGCGCGCCCGCACGGCCGACCGGCCACGAGCAGGGCGTGCATCCCCCGATTCCATAGATTTTGGCGGAGACAGCGGCGCCCCCGCGGACTGCCCGACCGGCGCCGATTGCGGCGCATCGAAGAAGAAGCCGAGCTGCGGGTCGTCGAGGGCGGGCATTGCGAGCAAGATGGGCCCGCGCCGATGGCCAACGCAACCGGCGCCGTGCCGACCGGCGCCCGCGGCGCGCGGGCACGGACGGGCCGTGTAGAGTATTGTTCCCTTCATGCCGCCAGCCTCTGCCACGTCGCTACCGCCCGGCCTCGCCGCAAGCTTCGAAACCGTACGCCTCCTCGGCACCGGCGGCATGGGTGCCGTGTGGCTCGTCCGCGACCGGTTTCTCGATCGCCTGGTGGCGCTCAAGGTGCTGCTCGCCGACGATGCCGACGCGGAGCAGCGCGAGCGTTTCCTGCGCGAAGCCCGCACCAGCGCCCGACTGGAGCATCCGCACATCATCGATGTCTACCGGGCCGACGAGACCGACGGCGTGGTGTGGTTCTCGATGCGCTATATCAACGGTGAATCACTGGGCGACCGCATTCGCGACCGCGGTGCGCTCCCCGTCACCGACGTGGTCCGTCTTCTGCGCGAAGTGTCGTGGGGGCTCGCCTACGCGCACGCGCGCGGCGTGGTCCACCGCGACATCAAGCCCGACAACATCCTGCTCGACCGCGATTCCGGTCGCGCCGTGGTCACCGACTTCGGCATCGCCCGCGACACCAGCCATGACAACAACCTCACCGTCATGGGCAACGTGCTGGGGTCGGTGCACTACATGAGCCCCGAGCAGGCATCGGGAGAAGCGCTCGACGGCCGCAGCGACATCTATGCGCTCGGCTGCGTGGGCTTTCACGCACTGAGCGGTGCCCCACCCTTCGACGGCGCGCCGCAGACGGTGCTGGTGGCTCACGTCACGCGTCCTGCGCCGTCGCTGGCGGCGCTGGCTGGTCACGTGCCGGCCAGCGTAGTCGCCGTAATCGAGAAGTGCCTGGCCAAGGACCCTGCGGAGCGCTACCCGAGCGCCGATGCCGTGGCCTCTGCGCTGGACACGGCACTGCTGGATGCCGAGGCCCGTGAGAAGGCCGCTGCCGACGCCGCGCCGGGCGGCGTACTGGATGAGGATGTTGCGCTGGCCGTATGGCAGCGCGCGGCGCAGTTGCAGGCTGAAGCGGCGCACCGCATGGAGCGATCAGCGGCGCTGCGCAGCGCGAACAGTGGGGCGCACGCGCGGGTGGGTGCGGGCACCGGTGCTGGAGCATCCGGCAGCACGCCGGACGAACTCGACCCCGGACAATTCCGCGTACGCGATGTGGAGGCGGCGGCGGTGGAGGCGGGCATCTCGCGGCAGTACGTAGCGCTGGCGCTCGCCGAGTTGCGGGCGCGCGGTGCGAGCGCCGCGCCCGTCCGTGTGTTCAGTGAGAAGGAAGATCGGCGCTACACGCTGCTCATGGGCACCGCCGACCGTGCCATCTCGGTGTCGAGCGTGATCAAGGCATCGCCCAAGGCGGTCCTGCAGGCGCTTGGCAGCGTCTTCACCGCGCCGCCCAACAGCTTCGTGCTGCAGGATACCGTGAACGGGCACCCGCTCGACGGCGGCATCATGCGCTTCAGCGTGCCGCGCTTCGCCGAAGCCTACGTGAACCCGTTCAAGGCATTGGCCAGGGAAAATCGCCTGCGCTATCGTCTCGAACAGATCGAGCTGTTCGACCTCAACGTCACGCTCCACGCGCGCGGGTCGGCCACGGCACCCTCGTGCGAGGTGGTGATCACCGGCGACCTGCGCGCCGGCATCCGGCGCAACGTCTTGTGGGACTACATCCTCATGGGTGTCTCGGCGATGGTCGGCCTCGTCGGCGTGTCCAGCCTCACCGGCGGCATCATGGCAGCGTCGGCCTTCAGCGCCGTCCCGCTCATCGCGGGCGCGGGTGCCGCGGTCACGGCGGCGGTCGCCGAGGCCATCTGGTATCGCTGGCTGTTCCGGAACGCGCTCGCGTCGCTGGAACAGGAGCTGCAGGATCTCGGCCGACAGATCGAGCGCCAACTGACCCAGCAGGCACTTTTCAGCGGCGACGGGCTTCGTCAGACGGGCGTCGACAGTCCGTAGGCCGAAGCGGCCGATGTGCGAGGCGCGGTGAGTTGCAAGGGGCCCGGCACGAACGCCCCGCGGTCGTAGATCCACGCCTGCACCACCACACGCCCCGCGTCGGCCTCGATCACGTTGAGCGCACTGGGACGCTGGCCCCGCATGCGGCGGGACAGGGTGTTCGCGGCACTGACCAGCACACGACCTGCCAGGAGTTCCACACGCTCCTCGTGGTCATGTCCGGTACACACGACATCTACTGGCATGGCCGCCAGTGCCTGCAGGACGCGATGCGGCTGCTTGAGCCCCCACCGGTTGGAGAGCCGACCGCGCACCACATTGTGATGTACCACCAGCACACGCAGGTCGCCCACCGGGGCCGCAGCCAGTCGCTCGCGTGCCCCGCGCAATTGGGCATCCGTCAGCCCCCCCTTCACGCGCCAATCGCGGGGGTACCACGTGAGCGACTCGGGGTTGGTGCCCCACGCCGAGTTCAGCCCCACCAGCGTCACCCCGGGCACCTGCACCACCGGTTCGGTGTCGGCCGCGATGTAGGCGCGGTAGCGCGCGTGCACTCGCGAGAAGTCCCCGAGGCCGAACGGGGCGTGCCACCAGGCGGCATCGTGGTTGCCGGGCACGGTGATGATTGGCGCAGCCTCACGGAACTGCGCCACGATGTCGCGCGCCTGCTCGAACTCGTGCACCCGGGCCCGCTGCGAGAAGTCGCCGCTGATCACGATGGCGGTCCACGGCTGCGTCCGCGCCAACCACAGTGCCGCCTCCACATGGGCCCCGACAAACGGCCGCCCGCAGTGAATGTCCGACACATGCAGCACCCGGACCGGAGGCGCCTCGCCCCCGGTCGCGCCCCCCGCGTCAGCCAAGGGCCGCAATCACCGCGTCGGTGAATTCATCGGTGCCCGCGGTGCCACCGAGATCACGCGTCAGTACTCGGCCCGCTCGC
>JALOPN010000033.1 GCA_025453875.1 Gemmatimonadaceae bacterium
CGTTCAGAGCGAACCTACGGTGACAGATGGCGGGAGTCAAGCGCTTGCGTGGCAAGCAGTTGGCTCACCTCACACGCGACTCGACCTGAGGGCGTCGAGGAACTCCGCGAAGTGCAGAACGGCGTCGTGCGGACCGGGCGCCGCTTCTGGATGGTACTGCACCCCGAAGATGGGCAACGAGCGGTGCCGCAGTCCTTCGATGGTGCCATCGTTGAGATTCACGTGCGTGACCTGCAGCGCCGGCGCGCCGGTAATGCCCTCGGCCTCGGTACCCGCGACCGCGAACCCGTGATTCTGCGACGTGATGAGCACTTTGCCGGTCGCCAGATCCTTGACCGGCTGATTTCCACCGCGGTGGCCGAACGGCAGCTTCACCGTGTGCCCACCGAAGGACAATCCGAGCAGCTGGTGGCCAAGGCAGATACCGAACATGGGCAGCCCGGCCTCGGCAATCGCGCGGATGTTGTCGGGCGCGTAGCGCACCGCCTCCGGATCGCCCGGCCCGTTGCTCAGGAAGACGCCGTCGGGCTGCATGGCCAGCACCTCGGCCGCCGGCGTGTTGGCCGGCACGACCGTGGCGCGCACACCGTGCGCATCGAAGAGACGCAGGATGTTGCGCTTGATGCCGAAGTCGTACGCGACGATGTGAAACTCGTGCTGCGCACTGCCCCACGCGTACGGCTCGCGCGTGGTCACCACCGAGGCGAGATCGAGTCCCACCATGCTCGGACAGCCACCAAGCGCCGCCAGCGCCTCCGCCGAGGGCGTACTGCCGGCGGCGATCACGCCGCGCATCACGCCCTGTGACCGGAGATGGCGCGTCAGGCGACGCGTATCGATCTCGGTGAGCACCGGGACGTTCGCCGCACCAAGCCACTCGGCCAGCGACCCCGAGGCACGCCAGTTCGAGTGCGTACGCGACAGCTCACGCACCACCACCCCGGCGACTTGCGGTCGCGCGGACTCCGGATCTTCGGCGTTGACGCCGTAGTTGCCGATCATGGGCGCGGTCATCACCACGATCTGCCCGTTGTACGAGGGGTCGCTGAAGACCTCCTGATAGCCGGACATGTTGGTGGTGAAGACCACTTCCGCGACGGCCGGCGCGTGCGGCCCGACGAGGCGACCACGGAAAAGGGTTCCGTCCTCGAGGAGGAGGAACCCTTCCGGCGGCACGGCGCCCGCGCCGTCAGTCGCGGTCACTGACCGGACGTCGAGTCGCCCGTGGCCGGCGCGGTCAGCGGCAGGGCCGGCGCGTTGGCGTCAGGCGTGACGGGCGCAGCGGCCGGCGCGGGCGCCGACATGCGATCGAGGACCGACGTGGGCACCGCCGAACGGGCCGACATCAGCTGCAGCACGAACGCCAGAGCGAGGAAGATACCGCCGCACCACCAGGAGAGCTTGGTGAGCAGGTTGCCCGCCTGACGCGTGCCCATGATCGAGTCGGCCGATGAACTCGCTCCACCAAAGCTGGCCGCCAGCCCACCGCCCTTGCCGGCCTGCAGGAGGATCACGACGCCGAGCAGCAGCGCGTCGAGAATGAGAATGGTGAGCAGGAACGTGTACATGGCGACAATGCAGGAGAGTCAGGAGACCGGGCACCCCGGCTGAGCCTCGTAACTTCGTCAGCCGGGACGCTGGACGCAAGGGCTGGGCGCCGTGCGTGACGGCCACCCAAGCCGATACGGGACAAGCGCTTGGCCGTCCTCAGCGCGACAGTTCGGTGCGCACGATGGCGCTCCAGCCATCGGCATCCAGACTGGCGCCGCCCACGAGCACGCCATCCACCTCGGGCGCGGCGAGCAGCTCCTGCACATTGCCCCGATTCACCGAGCCTCCGTAGAGGATCGGCACCCCGGCACCGCGCTCACCCACGCGCGACCGCAAGGCCGTGCGCAGCACCGTGTGAATGGCCGAGGCGTCGGCCGGCGTCGCGGTGCGTCCGGTGCCGATGGCCCAGACCGGCTCGTACGCCAGCAGCACCTGCCCCACTTCTGCGTCGGTCACGGCCCCGAGGCCAGCCGCCAGCTGACGCAACACCACCGACTCCGTCTCCCCGGCCTCACGCTCGGCCAGCGTTTCGCCCACGCAGAGCATGGGCGTCAGGTGCGCGTCCAGCGCGAGCCGCACCTTGCGTCCGGTCGCCTCATCGCTTTCGCCGAACACGTGTCGCCGTTCCGAATGTCCCACGAGCACGAGGCGCGCGCCGGCGTCGCGTGCAATCGCCACGGCGTTCTCGCCGGTGTACGCGCCCGCCGGCTCGCTGTGCACATTCTGCACGCCGACGAGCACCTCCGGGCGATCGCGCAGGGCCTCCACAACCGCTGGAAGGGTCAGCGCTGGCGGAAAGAACGCGAGCGTGCGGTCATCGAACCGTGGCACCTGCGGCAGGAAACGCTGCAGGAAGGCGCGCGCGTCGCTGGGCCCGTGATTGAGCTTCCAGTTCGCGGCGAAGATGGGCGTGCGCACGGGCGGCCTCATGCCTGGTCAAGGGCGGCCACACCGGGCAGCACCTTCCCTTCGAGAAACTCGAGCGACGCCCCGCCGCCCGTCGAAATGTGCGTCAGCTTCGCTTCGAGCCCCGCTTCGGCGACAGCCGCCGCCGAGTCACCACCACCCACGATCGTGGTGGCGCCCTGCCCCGTGGCGTGCGCCATCACCTCGGCGATCGCGCGTGTGCCCTTGTCGAACGGCGGCTTCTCGAACACGCCCATCGGACCATTCCACAGCACGGTCTTCGCCCCCGCGATTTCGCGCGCGAACGCCGTGCTCGACTCGGGTCCGATATCGAACATGGCCTGATCGGCGTGAATGTGCTCACGTGACACCACATGCGCGTGCGCTCCGGCGTCCATGGAGGGCGCGACGACTGCGTCGATGGGCAACATGAGCTTGCGGCCCGCACGTGCCATCAGGTCGCGCGCCATGTCGAGCCGATCGGGTTCCACGAGCGACGTCCCCGTCTCGAGCCCCATCGCGCGGAAGAACGTGCACGCCATCGCGCCGCCGATGAGCAGTCGATCGACCTTCGGCAACAGCGCTTCGACGACGTCGATCTTGCCGGAGATCTTGCTGCCGCCGAGCACCGCCACGAACGGCCGCTCGGGCGATTCGAGCGTTTCGCCGAGGAACGCCAGCTCGCGCTCCATGAGCAATCCGGCAACCGCCGGACGCAGATGCGACGCGACGCCGGCCGTGCTCGCGTGTGCGCGATGCGCGGCGCCGAACGCGTCGTTCACGTACACGTCACCGAGTTCGGCAAACTGGCGAGCGAGCGTGTCGTCGTTGGTTTCCTCGCCAGCGTGGAAACGCGTGTTCTCGAGGAGCAGCACGCTGCCGGGAGCGAGCGCGTGCGTCGCCGCGACCGCGTCGGGGCCGACACTCGCGGGCAGGAAATGCACCGGCGTCGGCGCGAGTGCGTCGGCGAGACGCGCCGCGACGGGCTTGAGGGAATACTTCGGATTGGGCGCGCCCTTGGGACGGCCGAAGTGCGAGAGCAGCACCACCTTGGCGCCACGCTGCAGGAGCGCGTGCAGCGTAGGCAGCGCGGCGAGAATGCGGGTGGCGTCGGCCACGTGCCCCTGGTCATCCAGGGGCACGTTGAAGTCGACGCGCACGAGCGCTCGGCGCCCGTGCAGTTCCGCGTCGGTCAGGTGCCGAATCGTGCGCGTCGCCATCGTCGACTCAGAGTCGCGCGCCGACGAAGCGCAGCAGATCGACGCAGCGCGAGCTGTAGCCCCACTCGTTGTCGTACCAGCCGCTGACCTTCACCATCGTGCCGTCGATGACGATCGTGCTCTTCGCGTCGAGCGTGCACGAGAACGGATTGCCGATGTAGTCCACCGACACGAGCGGCACTTCGCTGTAGTCGAGCACGCCGGCGAGCGCGCCCTCGGCGGCGGCCTTGAACGCCGCGTTGACCTCGGCGGTGGTGACGGGACGCTCCACCACGCAGGTCAGGTCGGTGAGCGAGACATCGGGCGTGGGGACACGCACCGCAACGCCGTCGATCTTGCCCTTCACTTCCGGAATCACGAGCGACGTCGCCTTCGCGGCGCCGGTCGTGGTGGGGATCATCGAGACCGCCGCCGCGCGGGCGCGACGCAGGTCCTTGTGCGGGAGATCGAGAATGCTCTGGTCGTTCGTGTAGCTGTGGATGGTGACCATCGAGCCATGCACGAAGCCGAACGCATCACGAATGACCTTCACCATGGGCACGAGGCAGTTCGTCGTGCACGAGGCGTTCGAGATGATGTGGTGGTTGGCCGCGTCGTACTTGTCGCTGTTGACGCCCATGACGATGGTGATGTCTTCATCGGTGGCGGGCGCCGAGATGATGACCTTCTTCGCGCCGGCTTCGCGGTGCTTGTTGGCATCGGCGGCCTTCGTGAAGCGCCCCGTGCTCTCCAGCACGATGTCGACGCCGAGCTCGCCCCAGGGCAGCTTGGCCGGGTCCTTTTCGGCGAGAATGCGAATGCGATCGCCGTCGACGGTGATGCTCTCGGCGTCGGCCGACACCTCGCCGTCGTACTTGCCGTGCACCGAGTCGTACTGGAACAGGTGCGCCAGCGTCGTCGTGTCCGTGAGGTCGTTGACGGCGACGAAGTCGATGTCGGCGACGCCCTGCTGCTTGGCGGCGCGCAGCACCTGGCGCCCGATGCGGCCGAAGCCGTTGATACCGACGCGAATAGCCATGATGTGATCTAGTCCGGATCCGAAACGTGGGCCGATCGATCGCCCGCGTCGGGCGCTCGACCGAATGTGAGATAGCTGACGAGGCGGACGCCGCGGTCGGTGAGCACCGACGCGGCCGCGTTGAGCGTGGCAGCCGTCGTGATCACGTCGTCGACGAGCACGAGATGGGTGCCTCGCAGTCGGGCGGCGACCCCGGGATCGATGTCGAACGCCGACGAAACGTTGCGTGTCCGCTCGGAGGGTGTCAACTGCGTTTGCGTGCGGGTCGCGCGAGTGCGACGCAGTACGTCATCCCAGAGCGGGATGCCCCAGAGACGCGCGACCACGACGGCCAGCAACCGGCTCTGGTTGAAGCCGCGCTCGCGCTCGCGGCTACGGGCAAGCGGGATGGGCACGAGCGCGGTCCGCTCGGCCACGACATCGGCGGGCCAGTCGACGCGTGCCATGCGTCGCGCCATGCCGTCGGCGACCTGCTCCCACCCATCGTACTTGAGGGCGTGCACAATGGCGCCCGCCGTGCCGGTGTCAACGCGCGCGACGGATCGCACGGCGCGCACGGTGTGGGGCAGCCGCTCGCACCAGCGGCAGCGAGGCGATGGAGTGCTTGTGGCCTCGCCATCCGTGCCGGGGGGTGGCAACACACGGGGGTGCCCGCATCGCGCGCAGGAGGGCTCGGGAAACGCGTCGAGCCGCGCCCAGCAGGTGCCGCACACCGGATCGGGGGCGTCGGCCTCGAGCAGGCGCCGGCAGCACGCACAGGCGCGCGGCAGCAAGAGGTCGGCGAATCCGCGAGCGACGGTGCGCCAGCGGAACGCCGAGGAGGCGCGCGCCGGCGTCATGCGGGGGTCGGCTCGGGTGAGCGCGGTTCGAGCACGCGCCACATGGCGGTCACATCGGGCACCTCGCCGAACCACCAGGCGTAGGCGGCGGCGCCCTGCGCGACCAGCATGCGCAGTCCGTCCTCGGCGCGGTGTCCGAGGGCGCGCGCGTCGCGCACCCACGCCGTCTCGCCCGGGCGATACACGAGATCGAGCACGGCGCAACGCGCCGGGAGCGCGGCGAGGTCGAGCGGGACTGGGTCGTTGGCGTGCAGCCCGAGCGGGGTCGTGTTGATGACGAGTGCGCCCTCGAGGTCATGCGTTGGGGCACTCACCGCGCGCGCGCTGTGCGTGAGTGCGAGCCGCTGAATGAGCGCCTCGGCACGCTCGTGCGAGCGCGCGGACACGTGCACGCGCGCCACGCCGAGGGACTCGAGCGCGAGCAGCACCGCCGCTGCCGAACCGCCTGCGCCAAGCACGAGGGCGCTTGTGGGCACGGTGTCGTCCATCACCGCGCGAATGGCGTCGCGCGCGCCCTCGACATCGGTGTTGTGTCCGACCAGCGCACCGGACGCGTTCACCCCAAAGGTGTTCACCGCGCCCGCGCGTCGCGCGAGCGGCGTGAGCACATCACATAAGCGGGCGACGTCTTCCTTGTGCGGCACCGTGACGTTCCCCGCGATACCGGCAGCGCGCAGCGCGCGCACGGTCTCCACCAAGGCGTCCGGCGAGACGTCGCGTGCCGTGTACCGCACCCGCTTCGCGGCGGCGTCCAGCGCGGCCTGCTGAAAACGCGGGGAGAGCGAATGCGACACCGGATGACCGAGCAGGACGAGCGACGTCGGCGCCGGTCCACCCAACCACTCGTGGCTCGACACGCGCGCCGTCGCTCAATCGCGCGCGTTGCCCCGATCGGCCTGCAACCGATCGAGCACCCGGTGCACCAGCTCCTCCAGTTCGTCGTACGTTCGACGATAGACGTCGAGGTCGCCACCGAACGGATCGCTGATGGGCGCGTCACTCGCGCCACGCGAGGCGTAGTGCGTGAGCTGGTGGGCGCGCGCACTGCCGCCGAGCACATGCACCCGCTCGAGATGCGACGGGCCCATGGTCAGGATCAGGTCGGCCGTTTCGATCACCGACGGCGAAAGCGTGCGCGCCCGATGTGACGCGAGGTCCAGTCCATGCTCGAGTGCGACGAGCAGCGAACCGTCCGACGCCGAGGCCCCGTCCCAGGCGCTCGTGCCCGCGCTGCTCACGACGAGGTCAGACAAGCCGCGCTCGCGTGCGGCGGCGCGAGCGATCACTTCGGCCAACGGGCTGCGACAGGTATTGCCGGTGCAGACGAAGAGAACGTGCATGCGTCGCTCGAGAAACAGGGAGAACTCAGAGATTGCCGACGAGTTCCGGCACACAGGTGCGCAGCGTCGCTGCCGAATGCACCCCTGGCCGAATGACGCGCGGACGGCGACCGGTGCAATCGACCACGGTCGACGGTGGCGAGGGTGGCAGGCGACCGCCATCGAGGACGAGCAGCAGGCCGCGCAGGATTTCATCACGCCACTGCTCGGCAATCTCGCCAGCCGAGACCGCAGGCGGAACGCCGGGACGATTGGCCGATGTGGACGTGATGGGCTCGCCGTAGGCCGCGAGGATGGCCTGCAGCCCCGGATGCGGTGTCCACCGCACCGCGACACCACCCTCGGGACCGCGCAGACGCTCGGGCACCCGATGGTCGCCGCCAGGCAGCACGAGCGTCAGCGGCCCGGGCCAGAATCGCGCCGCGAGTCGTGAGGCCGACGGCGTGAGCACCAGCCCGAGCCGCTCCAGCATCGCGCTGCCGTTGATGAGCAGCAGGAACGGCTTGTGCGGCGGACGCCGCTTCATGCGGACGAGCGCTTCGACCGACTCATGATCGACGGCCGTCCCGAAGCCATAGACCGTTTCGGTCGGATACGCGAGCACGCGTCGTTCGGTGAGGTGCGCGACCACCGGCCGCACGGCGGCCTGCAGATCGGCCGGTGACCAGAACGGCGTCGTGAGTTCGGTGGACTGCACGCCGTCGCCTCAGTCGGTGAGCAGACTGAGCGCTTCGGCGCGCGCAAAGTCGGCTTCTTCGGTGATCTTGAGCGCGCGTTCCGATCCGCGCACTACGACCACCTCCGCGCCGATGCGTTCGCAGAGGCCGGCATCATCCGTCGCGCCCACGCGATCGTTGCGCGCAGCGAGATGCGCGCGCTCGAGCATCTCGCGTGGAAAGGCCTGCGGCGTCTGCGCACGCCAGAGATTGCTGCGATCGACCGTGTCGGTGATGCGACCGTCGGCATCCACGCGCTTGAGCGTGTCCACGACGGGCAGCGCCGCCACCGCACCGTGGCCGCGTCGTGCTTCATCGATCACGCGCGCGATCGTCTCGTCGGTGACGAGCGGACGCGCGGCGTCGTGCACGACCACAACGCGGACCTCCTCGGGCATGTCCTCGAGTCCATTGTACACCGACTCGTGCCGTTCGCGGCCACCGACCGACACGAGCAGTCGCTCGACATCACACTGGAACAACCAGGGCGGCGGATCCGCCGCGTACGCCTTGGGCAGCACCACGACCACGGTGGCCACATCGGGACGCGCCATGAAGGCTTGCACGCTGTGCAGCAATGCGGGCTTGCCGGTCACCCAGCGGAACTGCTTGAGCTCCTCGCCGCCCACACGCGAGCCGCTGCCGCCGGCGACGATGACGACGCCGACATCGCGCGTCACGTCGGACGTGCGCGCGGGCGCCCCATCGTCGCGCGCACGCACGATGGGGGGCGGAACGATGCGGCGCGGAGGCGTGTCACTCGTCATCGGTTGACTCATCGAAGGAACGGTCATCACTTGCGGCACCGGCGAACGCCGGTCGCGCGCGTCGCGGTTCGGCACCTGCTGCGCCAGCGCGGCGTGGTCCGATGGTGCGCATCAGCACATCACCCAGGGTGCGCACGCCGTGCACCGTCATGCCGGCTGGCACACGATGCGGCACCGCGCGCTCGGCGAGATACGCCTCGGTCATGCCGAGCTTCGCAGCTTCGGCGAGTCGCCGCTCGACCTGCGTCACGGCGCGCACTTCACCACCGAGCCCGAGCTCACCGAGGAACACCGCGCGCGCGGGGAGCGCGCGATCGGTGACGCTGCTCGCGATCGCCATCGCCACGGCCAGATCGACGGCCGGTTCCTGCACGCGCATGCCGCCCACGAGATTGCAGAACACATCGAGGTCGGCGCACGAGAAGCCCCCACGCTTGTCGAGCACGGCGAGCAGCAGCGCGAGGCGGCGCCCGTCGATGCCGTTGGCAACGCGTTGCGGTGTGCCGAAGCCCGCGCGCGCCGCAAGTGCCTGCACCTCGACGAGCACCGGACGCGTCCCTTCCATGAGCGCACACACGGCGCTGCCGCTCGCGACGTTGTCGCGCTCCCCCATGAACAACGCGGACGGATTCGCGACGGGCTCGAGGCCACTGGGTGCCATGCGAAACACCCCGATCTCGTCGACGCTGCCGAAGCGATTCTTCGTGGCCCGCAGGATGCGGTGATCGAGCGATCCCTCGCCCTCGAAGTACAACACGGTGTCGACGATGTGCTCCAGCGTCTTCGGGCCGGCGATGCCGCCGCCCTTCGTCACGTGGCCGATCACGAACACCGTCACGTTGCGTTCCTTCGCGTACCGCATGAGTCGCGCGGCGCATTCGCGCACCTGCCCCACGTTGCCCGGCGCGCCTTCGAGCAACTCCGTGTGCACCGTCTGGATGGAGTCGATCACGAGGAATTCACCTGCAGCGGTGACTCCTCACCCGACACATACAGCGTGCGATGGCCCGCGTTGTCGAGGCGTGCCGCCACCTGCAGCAGCAAGGTGCTCTTGCCGATTCCGGGCTCACCGCCCACGAGCACCATCGCGCCTGGCACGATGCCGCCGCCGAGCACAAAGTCGAACTCGTCGAGCCCGGTGCGCCAGCGGTGCGATTCACTGCCGGTGACCTCGCCGAGTCGCACCGCGGGGACCGCGAGGGCGCCCTCCGTCGCACGCGCGCGCTTCGACGCCGATGCCGGCGCGACGAGCTCCTCGGCCAACGTATTCCACGCACCGCACGCGCTGCAGCGCCCCGACCACTTCGAGTGGTCAGCGCCGCAGTCGGTGCAGCGATACACGGAACGCGCGCGCGCCATCACGCGGCTCAGTACGGCGGTTCGTCGTCGCCGCGCACAAGCCGCGGGCCGCCGAACGAGGACGACTGTCCACCGTACGCGCCCGGGCCGTCGTTGCGCGGACTGTAGTTGTCGAAACGCGTGTAGTGCTTGTGGAAGTACAGTCGCACGCTGCCGATCGGACCGTTACGCTGCTTGCCGATGATGATCTCGGCGCGTCCTTCGAGCGACGGGTCCTTGAGCCGTCCGGTTTCGTCACGCTCCGCGTACACTTCCTGACGGAAGATGAACATGATCACGTCGGCGTCCTGCTCGATCGCGCCCGATTCGCGCAGGTCGGAGAGCTGGGGGCGTCCCTTGTCATCGCCGGTGCGCTGTTCGGGCGCACGCGACAGCTGCGAGAGCGCGATGACGGGTACGCCCAGCTCCTTCGCGAGGGCCTTGAGGCCACGCGAGATCTGCGACACTTCCTGCTGACGATTCTCCACGCCCGGTGGGCCGGTCATGAGCTGCAGGTAGTCCACGATGATGAGGTCGAGGTTGTGCTCCGCCTTGAGCCGGCGCGCCTTCGACCGCATCTCCAGCAGCCCGATGCCGGGCGTGTCGTCGATGTAGATCGGGGCGTGGCTCAGGATGCCCGTCGCCTGCGCCAGGCGAGGCATGGCCTCCTCGAGCGCGCGTCCGCCTTTGCGGAGGGCCTGCGCGTCGATGAGTGCCTCGCTGGCGAGCAGTCGCTGCACCAGAGACTCTTTACTCATTTCGAGCGAAAAGAACGCCACCGATTTCTTGCTGGTGATAGCCGCGTGTTGCGCGATGTTCAGCGTGAACGCGGTCTTGCCCATCGACGGACGCGCGGCGACGATGATCAGGTCGGCCGGTTGGAACCCCGACAGCATCTGATCGAGGTCATTGAACCCCGACGGCACGCCCGTGACGGCGCTCTCGCGCTGCGCGAGCGCCTCGAGCTTCTCCATCGCCGGCCAGAGCAGCTCCTTGAGCCGCGCGAAGCCCGCGCGATCGCGCGTCTGCCCGAGCTGGAAGATGCGGGACTCGGCGAGGTCGAGCAGGTCGGTGGCGGGCTGTCGGGCCTCGAACGCCTCGCTCACGATCTCGGTGGACGTCTCGATCAGCCGACGCAGGATCGCCTTCTCACGCACGATGCGCGCGTGGTACTCCACGTTCGCCACCGTGGGGACCGCATCGACGAGGAACGAGAGATACTCGCGTCCGCCGCTCTCCTGCAGCTCACCGCGTCGCTCGAGTTCGTCGGCGAGGGTGAGCGTGTCCACCACGTTGCCGCGCTGCGTGAGCGCGAGCGCCGCACGGAAGATGCGACGATGTCCTTCGCGATAGAACATCGAATCGTCGAGCTGTTCACCCGCGCGAATGAGCGCGTCGGCGTCGAGCAGCACGGCGCCAAGCACGGCACGTTCGGCGTCTTCCGACCAGGGCGGCCGGCGATCCTTGTACGGGTCACGCGTCAGCGCGGTGGGCGCGACGGCGGCAATCGGAACCATGGTCATGACGCGCTCGCGGCCACGGCGGCGTCATGCACGCGGCGTGCGAGTTGCACGTCGTCCCATGTGGGGCGCTTCCACGCTTCGTTGCGCAGCAACGCGGCCGGATGATAGGTGACGATCACGGGAATGCCGTGGTAGCGATGAAGGCGACCGCGCAGCGCACCGAGACTCTGGGTCGTGTTGAGCAGGGCGTGCGCCGCCGAGGTTCCGAGGGCGAGGATCACCTTGGGTTGCACGAGCGCGAGTTGCTCCTCGAGGAACGGCCGACAGGCGTGGACCTCGTCCGGCGTGGGCGTGCGGTTGCCCGGTGGCCGATGCTTCAGGACGTTGCAGATGAACACGTCCTCGCGCGCGAACTTGATGGCGCCGAGGATCTTCGTGAGCAACTGCCCCGCGGCGCCGACGAACGGACGCCCCGTCTCGTCTTCCGTCTGTCCGGGCGCTTCGCCGACGCACACGAAGTCGGCCGCCGGATTCCCCTCGCCCGGCACGTGATGCAGCGCCGTCGAACCGAGCGCGCAGGCCGCGCAGCCGGCGATGTCGCGTTCGACATCGGCGAGCGAGCGACCGGCGCGCGGCGCGGGCAGGGCGTGTCCGACGCTCAGGCCGAGTGGCAGATCGAGCGCGAGCAGCCACGACGGCGGGGGCGACGCGGTCGGCGCGTCGGCATCGCCGAAGAGGGCTGGCGCACTGTCCGGCGTCGAAGGTGGCGGTGTCGGCGGCGTGTTGCCGGCGGATGACACGGGCGCGCTCGGCGCGGGTGGCACGCCGGGTGTGTCGAGTCCCTGCGCCCGCAGCACGGCGCGCCAGTCGCTCGACGACACCGTCGGGTCGAAGCGCGGGGTCGGCGCGGGCGGTGGCGCCACCGGCTCGCTCGGCGTCGCGGGCGCCGCGTCGTGCTCGGCGGGTTCGCGCGTGCTCGCGCCGCGCGTGGGGGCGGCTTCCGTTGCGGGGCGCGATGCCACGTCGCCAGACCGTGCGCGTGGGCGCGCGGGCGACGCGTGACCACCGCGGTTGCCCGCGCCAAGCAGCGCGAGTACGTCGTCGACGGGCAGCGCATCGAGCACAAGCTCCGACTCGCCGAGCTCACGCCGCTGCTCCAGGTAGAGCCGCAGCCGCTCTCTAGCGTCCACGGAATGCCTCCGGGGCGCGCAACAGGTCAGGACGGCAGCGAGGCGGCGTGTCGGCGGGGGGAGAAGACAGCACGCGCCGCGACCCGGGACGGAGCGCGGCGCGCCATCTGCGCAGAGATCACGAGCGCGGCGACCGGGCCGCGCGCCGTGGCCAGGCGGAAATCAATCAGGCGCCGCCGCGCTTCCTCGGAACCACGCGATAGTCGATGCCGCCGTGCGTGAGCTCCTCGAGCGCACGCGTGGTGAGCTTCTTGTCCTTTGACGTCCGCTCGCGCGGGAACTCGTTGAGCACGCGCGCGAACTTCGCCGCGATGAGCACGCTGAGGTACTTGTTCGCCGCGTTCCCGGCGACGTCATCGGGAGTGAAGACCTGCATGGCTACCCGCCTGGTTGAATGCCGTTGATCTGCCGCGCGAGCTGCGCGATCAGGGCCGCGACCTGCTCGTCGAGCGCGTGAATGCGCGCGTGACGAACCGCCTCGGCGTCGATGATCGACGCGACCCGCTCCACGGCTCGTTCGAGCTCGTCGTTCACGACTACGTAGTGATACCGCGCCACATCGGCCAACTCGGCCTTCGCGTTGCGCAGTCGCACCAGCAGTCGCTCGGTGTTCTCGCTGCCCCGCCCCGTGAGCCGCTGCAGCAGCGCCTCACCCGACGGGGGCAACACGAACACCAGCACCGTCTCAGGGAACGCCGCCGCGAACTGGCGCGCACCCTGCACATCGATGTCCATCAAACAATGACGACCGGACGACAGGACCCGTTCCACTTCACGCCGCAGCGTGCCGTAGTAGTGGCCGTGCACCTCCGCCCATTCCGCGAACGCCCCTGACGCCTGCTCGGCCTCGAAGGACGCTCGGGTCAGGAAGTGGTAGTCGCGCCCGTCCACCTCACCGGGGCGCTGGGCCCGCGTCGTGCACGACACAGAATAACCCAGATCGGGCCGCTGCTCCAGCAGGCGACGCGCGATCGTCGTCTTGCCGGCCCCGCTGGGCGCCGAAAGGATGATCGGAAAGGGCTTCATTCGAGGTTCTCGACCTGTTCGCGGAGGCGCTCCAGCTCCTCCTTGATCCCGATCACGTCCTGCAGAATGGCCGCGTCGGCCGCCTTGCTGCCGGTGGTGTTCGCCTCCCGCAGCATCTCCTGCAGGAGGAAGCCGAGCCGCTTGCCCACCGGTTCCCCGCCCGTGGCCGAGAGCGCCGAGGCAAAGGCCTGCAGATGGCTGCGGAACCGGTCCTGCTCCTCGGCGATGTCGAGGCGGTCGGCCAGCATGGCGACCTCCTGGGCGAGCCGCTGCTCGTCGATCGCCACCCCGTCGGCCAGCTCGCGCACCGACGCGCGAAGCCGGTCGCGCTGCGCGCGCAGGCGCTCCGGCGCCCGCGCGGCAATCCGGTCGAGCGCCGCGGCGATGAGGGCGAGCCGCTGCTCCAGCACGGCGACGAGCCGCCGTCCCTCGTCGGCGCGCGAGGCATCGAGCCGGTCGACCGCCGCGAGCACCACCGCCACGAGCTCCTCGGGGGTGCCCGTCAGCTCCTCGTCGCGCGTGGCGCTGATGACGTCGGGCAGTCGCAGCACCGTGGCGAGATCGACGGGGCCTTCGAGGCCGTGCGCGTCGCGCAACCGACGCAGCGTCGCGACCGCCTCCGCAAAGCGCGCATCGTCGATTCCTGCGGCCGGCCCGTCCGCGCGTTCGATGCGCACCGAGAGCGTGACGTGGCCGCGCGCCACACGCGTGCGCAACGCCTCGCGGACCTCGGTTTCCCAGCGGCTGAAGAGCGTCGGCAGCTTGAAACTGGGCGAGAAGAATCGGTGATTGACCGTGCGGACCTCGACCTGCACGCGCGCCGTGCCCACCGATCCGTCGGCGAGCCCGAACCCCGTCATGCTGCGCACCATCAGCGGCGCTCCGTCATCGCGGCGTCATCAGTTGAACCACTCCCAGCGCACGCCGTACAGCTGAAATGGTGGGGGCATCGGGACACCGGGGACCGTGGCGTACTGGCCACCGTACACATTGCGGAACTGGTAGAAGATCGTCGCTCGCTGAATACGCAGCTCGAGCATGGCGATCCCCACGTTGAAGCCCGGCGTTTGCCGGAACAGGGCGGCTGGCGTGTCGGGAGCGAGAAACGCAACGCCGCTGCGGTACTCGTGAATCAGGCGCGCGTTGATGCCGAAGTCGCCCTTCGGAAAACGCGATCGCCATTCGCTCTGCAGAATCAGACTCGCGCGCACCTGCGTCTGCGGACGATACTCGCGCCCGCCGCTCCAGCGCAGACCGTGCAGCTCAACGCGCAGGTCCTTGTACACGGGCGTGTTCGCCTGAAACAGGATCGCCGTGCCGTTCTGTCCGAACAGCGTGGGCACGGTGTCGGCGCGAAACGGTGTGAGCTGGCGCGGAATGGTGATCGATCGTGCGCCGGTGTCCATCGCCTGTCGCAACAGGCCGACACCAAGCCACGTGCGTCCCAATCGCACCGCACCGTCGAGACGCGTGGTGCGTTCGTTGCGGCGCAGTGAGTCGTCATCGGGTCGCAACTCGGAGTGGGCCACGCTGGCCACGAGCCACGGACGGAGCGCGACACGCGCGCTGAGGTCGGCTCGCAGACTCGAATCGCGCGCGAGTTGCTCCACGTGCAGCACGCCGCGCACCCAGTCGCGATCGATTGACGCCTGCACACCGGGCGACATGGTCGTTTCACCATCGATGCTTCGCCAGCGCGTGAACCCGAGCACGCGCGCACCGCCCCAACCGTATCCCGCCGAGAGCACGCGCTGCGCACCACGCCGCGACGAATCGGGCACGATGGCCGTGGTGTCCTCCTCGGTGACGGGGATGCCGCTGCCACCGGTCGCGTCCTCCTCTTCGCGATCGACCGTCGTGCGCGACGTGGCGAGCGTGCCGGATGCGTACCACCCCTTCGTTGGCTGGCCCCAGGCAACACGTGCCCAGGCATCGCGCCGTCCGCCCGCGAACGCGGGCACCGCCCACGCGGCGGGATCGGCGCCGGTCGAATCACGCCGCCGGCTCGTGGACAGCAGATACGCGTCGACGCTCAGCGCACGCCACGTCCATCCCGTGCGCGCGGTGAAGCGCCGCAGATCGCCGTCGCCCGTGATACCGCCCGACGACCCCGGACCGCGGCGCGAGCGCGTGTTTTCACCCTGCTCGAACGTGAACTGCAGCAGCGCGCCGTTGTAGAAGCGACGGCCGAACACGCCGCGAAACCCGTTCGTGTTCAGATCGCCGGTGTAGACATCCGTGCGCGAATACGGCGTGACATTGCGCTCGGACCAGCTCGTGAGCCACACGCGCAGTTCGCCGGCGGTGCGTTCCACATCGACCTGTTCGAGGGCGACCAGCGAGATGTCGCTCAGGTCGAGGACGCCGTTGGCGCGGGCGTCGAGCGCGTCGAGCTCGAGGCCGTCGAGAAAGACGCGCACGCGCCGGAAGTCACCCAGATAGGCGGCGGCATGCGGCGTAGGAATCCACGATGTGCGATAGCCCGTGAGCCCAGGGACGTCCTCGAGCAGTTCGGCCACGCTGAGGGCACCCGAGGTCAACATCTCGTCGCGCGTCCACCGCAATGGACGCATTGCTTCGGTGTTGGGCGCGACCGGGTAGCGCGACAGCGGCGTCTTGATCGTATCGGCGAGTCGTTCGGCACGCCGACGGATCGCGACGGCCATGAGCGAGTCCGCACGCAACGAATCGCGCGCCGCCTCGGCTCGGCGCACCGAGTCGGCGCGCGCGGCGGAATCGACGACGACGCGCGTGCTATCCGCGCGCCGCGTGGTGTCGACCTGCGCCGACGCGCGGCTGGGCGAGAGCCAGAGCGCGGCGACCGTCAGCAGCAGCGCACCGCCGCGCCGCATGCTCAGCGGACGCGGCCGCGCACGAACTCCACGAAGGTACCGACCGGCGTGCCGGTCGGCCCCTTTGGCACCCAGCCGAGATCCGACTGCGAATACGCCGTACCGGCCACATCGAGGTGCACCCACGGATAGCCGTCCACGAATTCCTGGAGGAAGAGCGCCGCCGTGATCGAGCCGGCCGGCCGACCGCCGGTGTTGCGAAGATCCGCGACATCGGACTTGATCTGCTCGCGATACTCGTCCCATACCGGGAGCGGCCAGCCGGGTTCCCCGCTCTGCTCGCCCGCGGCACGCACTTCGTCCACCAAGGCGGCGTCGGGACCGAAGAGGCCGACGGCATTGTGGCCAAGGGCGAACACGATCGCGCCCGTGAGCGTCGCCGCATCAAGCACGACGGCCGGCTTGTAACGCTTCGCGAACACGAGCAGATCGGCCAGCACGAGCCGTCCTTCGGCGTCCGTGTTGATGATCTCGATGGTCTTGCCGTTCGAGGCGCGTACCACATCGCCGGGCTTGACGGCCGTCCCCGACGGCATGTTGGTGGTGGCGCCCACGATGCCGACCACGTTGACGGGCCACTTGAGGCGCGCGATGGTCTCCATCGCGCCCATGACGCCGCCTGCCCCCGACATGTCGAACTTCATCCACTCCATGTCCGGCGCGGGCTTGATCGAGATGCCGCCCGTATCGAAGCACAGCCCCTTGCCCACCAGTACGATCGGCGGCGCGTCGGCAGCGCCACCGCGATACTCGACGGCCACGAGACGCGGTTCTTCGGGAGTCCCCTGCGCCACGCAGAGGAACGAGCCCATGCCCTCGGCGGCCATCTCGGCCCGACCAAGCACCGTGACGCCAAGTCCGTGCCGCTCGGCGAGCCCCTGCGCCGTCTCCACAAAGGTGTCCGGGGTGCACACGTTGCCGGGCATCATGCCAAGGCGTCGCGCGATCGCGTAGCCGGCCGCGAGCGCCTCGCCAAACGCGAATGCGGCGCGCGCCGCCTCGCTGTCGGCGATGAGCACCGTGGCACTCGTCACCGGCTCGCGACGCTCCGTGGCGGGCGCCGGTGTGCGGAGGTCGGGATACGTCCACGCACCGAGTGACAGCCCCACCACCAGCCCTTCGACCTGCGCCGCCTCGGCGTCTTGTGCCCAGGCCGCGATGCCTCCGCACCCGAGCTTGGCGGCAACACGCGCGGCGACCGCACCGGCTCGACGCCACTGCGCCCGTGTGCCGGGCGCCTTGCCGAGTCCGACGAGCACGACGCGCTGTGCGCCCTCGTCGGCGCCGGCGAGCACGAACGTCTCATCGCGTCCGCCGCGAAAGTCGCGACGCTGCAACGTCCGCCCCAGCGCACCGTGCAACGCCGCGTCGAGCGGGGCGAGCGCCGCGGGACAGGACAGCGGCGCACCGTTGGTCCCCGCGGGCAGGAACACGGCGAGCAAGGGCGTCTGGATCTGCGAAGGCGCCGCGTGGCTGGCGAGCAGCGAGAGCATGCGAGTGGTCGGGCTGAGTGAGTCGACGATCGGCAACCTCGCAAGCTAGGACCCGTCGAGAGGGCGATCAAGCGAGAGATGCCGCGCAATGCACAACGCCCGGACCGCTCGCATGAGCAATCCGGGCGTACTGGGGCGGGTGGACTCGAACCACCAACCACTCGATTAACAGTCGAGCGCTCTGCCATTGAGCTACACCCCATCCGACGCAGCGCGCGCTGGTCCCTTGCGCGCTGCCGTGTGCAAAACTACAGCGAGCCGATGCCGCCTCCAAGGGGGGCGTGGAACTTCCGAGGCCACCTGACACTCTCACCGCGCATGTCTCTGACTCCTCGCTCACGCCGTTGGGTGCGTCTGACCGGCCTCGGCGCACTCGTCGGTGTCGCGATCGGCGTGATGCTGCCGCGCGAATCAGCGCGGGCACAGGGAACGACGCCAACGACACGCGCGATGCCGGCCGCGAGCGGTCTGGGCTACGATGTCTCCCTCGCCACCGTGCGCGGCAACGATGGCGGCTTCGGTGACGATGCGATGCAGGGACACGCGCTGCGCGTCGGGCGCGCGCAGTGGCTCGGACGATGGTTTCGACTGCGCACCGAGGCGCAGTATCACGATCTGCATCGCGCCGTGCCCGCGCAGTGCGCCACGGCGTGTCCGCCTTTCGAGCGGCGACGGCGACTCTTCGCCTCCGGCCTCGCGCTCGAATGGCACCACCGGAGCGATCGCTGGCACGTCTATCCGCTCGCCGGGCTGGGCGCGGGGTACGTGCGCTCGACGGGTGGCAGCAGTCGCTTCGGCGTGACGCGCGAGCTCGGCCTGGGCGTGGCGTGGCCCGTGCCCGGCGGCTGGCCCACCGTGGCGGCCGAAGTGCGCATGGTCCGCGTGCCGCGCGCGACGGGACACGCCTGGCACGTGCCGCTCGGTCTCGATCTGCGATTCTGAGGGCGCGCGCTGGCCGTGCGTCGGCCCGCGCGATAGCGTTGCAACAGTTCGCGTTCGAGCCTGCTGCGCTCGTCGCGCGCGTTCCCCGCCCCTCGCCTCCCCTCCGCATGGATCCCGTCACCAAGTACGCGTGGGACAGCATCCCGCTCGAAGCGCTCAATCCGCTGATCTCGCGTCGCCTCATCACAACCGAGCGCCAGATGCTGGCGCAGGTCCTGCTCGCGAAGGGCGCCATCGTGCCGGCGCACGATCACCACAACGAGCAGTTCACGTACATCCTCTCGGGATGCCTGCGCTTCTGGCTCGGCGAGCACGCCGACGCTCCCGGTGATGTCTTCGTGGACGTGAGGGCGGGCGAAGTCCTCGTGATCCCCGGCGGCATCCGGCATCGCGCCGAAGCGCTCGAGGATACGCTCGATCTCGACGTGTTCAACCCACCGCGCGCCGACTGGCTCGACGGGAGTGACGCGTATCTGCGAGCGCAGCGCTGACATGGAGCTCGGACTCGCGAACAAGGTCGTGCTGGTGTGTGGCGCCAGTCGCGGCATCGCCTACTCGGCCGCCGAGCTCTTCGCGGCGGAACGCGCCACGCTGGTCATCGTGTCACGCAATGCGACGTCACTCGAGGCCGCGAGCGCACGGCTTCGGGCGCTTGGCGCCGCGGTCACGCCCATCGTGGCCGACCTCGCGCAGGCCGATGGTCCCGCACAGGTGATCGAGCACGTGCTGCAGTCGCATGGGCGGTGCGATGTGCTCGTGACCAACACGGGTGGCCCCGTCACGGGCAGCGCGCTCGGTCACGACTGGCACGCGTGGACCGCCGCGTCGGAACTGCTGCTGCGGAGCGCCGTCGAACTCACGCGTGGCTTTGTCCCCGGCATGCGCGAACGCGGGTGGGGACGCGTGATCGGCATCACCTCGATCGCGGTGAAGAAGCCGGTGCCCTCCCTCGTGCTCTCCAACAGCTTGCGCGCTGCGGTGACCGGCTTCTTTCGCACCCTCGCCGACGAGGTCGCCGCAGACGGCGTGACGGTGAATACGGTGCTGCCCGGCTACACCGCCACGGAGCGCCTCGACGAACTCGCCGAGGCCACGGTACAGCGCACGGGCGCCACGCGCGACAGTGTGTTCGACCGCTGGAAGGCCGACACCCCCGCGGCGCGCCTCGGGACGCCGCAGGAAGTCGCGTCGGCGATCGTGTACCTTGCATCGGTGCCCGCCGGCTTCATCACGGGCCAGGCAGTGTGCGTCGATGGCGGCGCGTCGCGTTCGCTCCTCTGATCCTCGACCTTCATCCGAGACTTGCCATGAGCTCTCTCACTCCGACGCAGTGGATCTGGCGCGACGGTGCGTTCATTCCGTGGGCTGACGCCACGCTGCACGTGCTCAGTCACTCGATGCAGTTCGGTTCGGCGGCGTTCGAAGGTATTCGCGCCTACGCCACGCCGCAGGGGCCGGCCATCTTCCGGTTGCGCGAGCATCTGCAGCGTCTGCTCACGTCGGTGAAGATCTACCGCATGGAGCTCGACTTCACGCTCGATCAGCTCGTCGACGCGTGTGTGCAAACCGTCGCGCGCAACGGACTCGATTCGTGCTACATCCGGCCCATGGTGGTGCGCGGCTTTGGTGCAGCGGGCATGGTCCCGCACGGCAGCCCGATTCACGTCTTCATTCCGGTGTGGCCGTGGGGCACGTACCTCGGCGAGGGCGCGCTCGAGCGTGGCGTCGCGGCCTGCATCACGAGTTGGCACCGTGTGGCGCCCAACACGATTCCCGCGATGGCCAAGATCGCCGGCAACTACCTGAGCGGTCAGCTCATCAAGATGGAAGCGCTGGCGGACGGCTACGACGAGGGCATCGCCCTCAGCCCGGCCGGCACGGTGAGCGAGGGCTCCGGGCAGAACGTGTTCGCCGTCGTGGACGGCATCCTGCACACCACGCCACTCGACGGCACGATTCTCGGTGGTATCACGCGACACACGATGATCACGATGGCGCGCGAAGCCGGACTCGAAGTCCGCGAGACCACGATCGCGCGCGAGACGCTCTACGGCGCGGACGAGCTGTTCGTGTGTGGCACCGCGTCGGAGGTCACGCCGGTCACGAGTCTCGATCGCATTCGCATCGGCAGTGGCACCGTGGGCCCCATCACGCGCCAGCTGCAGCAGCGCTACATGGCCATCGTGACCGGGCGCGAGCCCGATGTGCACGGCTGGCTCACGCACGTGCCGCGCGTCACGACCTGAACGCGCACGACGCACCGCGTGCGCGAGGGAGTCGGTGGGTGGACCGACTACTCGCGCACGTAGGCGCGCGACAGATTGCCCAGGCGAAACGCCGGGCCGCCGCTCGAGCGTAACGTGTCGCCGTCGAGCACGAACGTGCGATCGGTGATGCCCGCCGCACAGCTGCCCTGCTGTGGCTGACTCGGGTTGTTGCGCGTCTGCATCTGTTGCCCCGCGAGCGTGTAGCTGAGCCACGCCGTGCACTCGCGCGCCACCACGGCGCTGCCGTGCTCACGCCAGCGATCGGTGAAGAATCCCGTGCCGATCACGAAAAACGTGAGCGATTCGTTCACCACTTCCACGCTGTCGACGCGGCGCGGAAGCGGTTGGCCTCCGAGGCGTACCAGACGCCAGGTGCCCTCGAACGGCGACATCGGTGCCGGACCGGTCGACTCGCCGCCGCAGGCCGCGAGGAGGACGAGCGTCGCAAAAAGCGCCGTGAAGCGCGAGGCGACGGAACGGAAAGTGCGCATACGGTATGGGCAGTGAGCAGACATGATCGGCGAACGCCGATGATACCACGGCACCACCACCGCGCGTTCCCGTACATACCCAGGAAGGGAATCGAACCCTTATAACCCGAAGGTTGGGGGATTTTGAGTCCCCTGCGTCTACCAGTTCCGCCACCTGGGTGCTGCGGCGCGTTTCCGGCCGCCCCGCAATCCTATCGCGCGCCGGCCTCGAGCGCCAGCACCGCCGCGACGACGCTATCGACCGCGGGAGGCAGCACGCCGACGTGGCGCCAGCGCAGGACGCCCGCTCGATCGATGAGATAGCTGGCGGGGACGCCGAGCGCCGGAAAGCGCGCCTCGATCGTGCCGTCCGGATCGTGCGCCACCTCGAACGTGGCCGCATACTCGGCAATCGTCCGCTCGACGAGTGCTCGATCGCCAGCATCGATGCTCACCGCCACGACGCGCAGCCCATCATTGGCGTGACGCGCGAGGAGCGTATCCATGTGGGCAAACTCCTCCTTGCACGAGGCGCACCACGTCGCCCAGACGTTGAGCAGCACGACGGAGTTCGACGGGCCAATCACCAGCGAGTCGCCAGCCAGCGTGGCGACGGCGTAGTCCGGGGCGCGCTCGCCAACACGGAGCGGCGCGCGGCGCGCGGTGGTGCCACCATCGGGCGCCGCGGCGTCCTCCGAGGTTTCCTGACAACCGGCCTGAAACATCACGCAGCAGAAAGCGGCGACGAGCCATTGGCTCCGCCGCCGCCGCCCGGTACGCCGCTGCGAGGACCTCACCCGCGCGTCAGGGACGACCCCGTCCGTCACCGTCGCGCGGGGGCCCGGAGGGGCGACCGCCGCGCGAGTTCGATCCCGTTGAGTCGCGCCGCTCGCGGATCTGCTCCATGTTGCGACGAATCTCGTCCTGCAACGCGAGGAACCGCGCGCGTTGCACCGGCGTGAGAAACTGCGACAGCTCACGCTGCTCGCGCTCCATGAGGTCGATGCCTCGACGCTCCACATCGGGCATCTGCGCGATGAGCTCCGCGACCCGTTCCTGCGATGCGCTATCGCCCTTCATGAGTTCGCGCCGCAGCGACATCCGCAGGCGATACTCCGCACCGCGCTGCGAGAACCGCTCGCGCTCGAATCGACGCGTCACCTCGGCCAACTTGTCGAGCTGGTCGTCGTTGAGCGACAGCCGCTCCTTCATGATCCCCATGATGCGACGCTGCAGATGGCGCGTCCGTCGCGACGGTTGCCCGGTGGCTGACCGCCGGTGGGCGCAACGCCGGTCGTGGGCGCAACGCGCGGTGGTCCACCCTGCGCATCGACCGCCAGCACCGGCGCCGCAATCAGTGCGCCGAGCGCGATGCCACGCGCGAGTCGCCGAACGCGCACGCGCCGTCGGTCGGTATTCATCGGGCCACTCCAGCGCTGGTTTCATTGCTCTCGCCCGTGCCGCGTGTTGAATCGCCGCGCGACGAGTCATTGCTCGGCGGGACCACGCCAGCGTCCGGTTCCACCGTGGGCGCGCCATCCCACGCTTCGAGACGCGCGAGCAGAAGCGCCAGCTCCTCGTCGGTGTACTCCGAGAGCTCCTGCACCGGCAACACCGACGGCGCCACCGCCACCACCGGAACGATCGGTGTGACATCGTCGGCATATGGACGCGGCGTGTCGAGATCGCTGCCATCGGCGACGATCATGGGCGCGTCCGAGAGCACCACCGAACCTGCCGGATCCGAGATCGCCGACTGACCACGACGCGCGATCTCGAGCGACAGGCCACCGAGCGCCACCACTGTGAGCATCGCGGCGACCCGCAGGCCCGCGCCACGGAACCAAGAGCGTGTCGCGCGGCTCGACGCCGCAGCCGGCGCATCCTGACGCCGCGACGGGCGAACAATGGACGGCGGCGGCGCTGCGGGATTGCCCGAGACCACACGCAGCGTCGGCACCTCGCGCACCGCCGACGGCGGGGTGGGCAACGCGGCCACGATCGCGGCGACATCGATGTGCGGGACCACCGGTCGCGTCCGACGCACCGCTTCGAGGAGACGAACGTCCTCGGCGCACGCGGGGCACGACGACAGGTGCACCTCGACCATCACCCGATCCGACGCCGGCAGCAAGCCAGCGGCGAACTCGGGAAGCAGATCCTGCACATCGAGGTTGAGGCACTCACTCATTGAGCCACTCCTTGACCGCGCGAAGCGCGTTGTGGTAATGCACGCGAGCTGCTCCTTCGGTGGTTCCGAGCACCTCGGCAATCTCCTTGTACGCCCGACCTTCCTGCACCCGCAGCGTGAACACCTCGCGCTGCATCGGCGATAATCGCGCCATCGCCTGCTGCACCCGCATTGCCGTCTCATCGGCCTCGAGCGCGTCCAACGCGTGAAAGCTCGTGGCCGCGTCTTCCGGCATGACTTCGACGTGCTCCGGTTGTCGTCGCGCGGCACGTCGTCGATCGAGCACGAGACGACGCTCGATGGTGAACAACCAGGTGCGCAACGAACTGTCGGCCCGAAAGCTGTCCAGCGCGCCAAACGCGCGTACGAAGGTGTCCTGCACCAACTCGTCCAACGCGTCCCGCACGCCAAGGCTGAGCGCGAACCGCGCCAGCGCGGGAGCATGTCGCTCCACAATCGCCGTCGCGGCTCGTTGATCGCCGGCCTGCCAGCGCTCGATGAGCGTCTGGTCGAGGGCCGCGTCGGTCGCCCGCTCCGCCTCGGTCATCTGCACATCGGGGTGGACGCGTGGGGATCAGCGGCGTTAAGGGGGGACGACACGTCAGGTCGGACCCGTCGGGCCAGCCCCCGGCTCCGTGGCCGGCGGGTCACTCGGCGGCGGGGCGCTGGCGGCCGGCGGGGTGTCGCCGCCGCGCTTGCGCCACTCGGCGGCGTCACCGGCGGCCGCTTCGAGCCGGACGGCGGTCTGCTCGTGCTCGCGGAGGGCCCGCGCGAGCCGGTCAAGGGTGACCGCGTCGAGCGGCTGCCCCTGCTCCCAGGCGCGGTAGACGGCGTAGCCGAGCGCCTGCGCGGCCTGGTCGGTCGCCTGGCGCGCGCGGCGCGCATCCAGTCGAGTCTTGCCCTCGTCGATCGCCTCGGTCGCGACCTTCTCGACCTTGTCGATCCCCTGCTTCAGCTTGTCCCAGATGGCCATGCACACGCTCCGGTGAAAGGGATACGAGGGTCTACGAGGCGAAGCATCGGCAGGTGTCGGGCGCAAACGCATGCGGCCCCCGTTCGCAGGAACGGGGGCCGCCGACATGCAGGCTGATCGATCAGGCCGAGACGGGCGCGACCTCGATCTCGACGTCGAACGGGACGACGGAGACCTTGTAGCGCTTCTTGTCCTTGTGCTCGAACTGCACGACGCCATCGACGAGCGAGTAGATCGTGTAGTCGGTGCCCAGACCGACGTTCTTGCCGGGGTGCCACTTCGTGCCGCACTGACGCACGATGATGTTGCCGGCGCTCACCATTTCGCCGCCGTACTTCTTGATGCCGCGATACTGCGGATTCGAATCCCGGCCGTTGCGCGACGAGCCGACGCCTTTCTTATGTGCCATGATCAACTCCTGCCGCGCCGCGAAGCGGCGCAGGCGCGACGGTTAGCCGAGGACGATGTCCCGGATGCGGACTTCGGTGAACTTCTGCCGGTGCCCCTGCTTGCGGGCGTAGTTCTTCCGGCGCTTGAACTTGAAGACGACGATCTTGTCGTCCTTGCCATGCTTGACGATCTCCGCCGTCACGCGCGCGCCGGCGAGCGTGGGCACGCCCGTGCGCACCGACGAACCGTCAGAGCCGAGCAGCACTTCGTTGAACTCCACCGTCGCGCCGGCGTCGCCGAGCAGCGAAGGAATGCGGAGCGTCTTGCCCGGCTCGGCACGGAACTGCTTGCCACCGGTGCGGATGATCGCGTAGCTCATGATGTCAGACTGTCGTGAGGGGACACCCCCTCAGTTCGAGGGCCTCCCACCCACTGGGGGAGACCATACCAAGCCCAGTAACGTATCCCGACCTGGGGAACGTGTCAACCTGCGCCAAGCCAACGGGTTGGCGAGCCGACACCCCGTCCCCCGTCAGGCCAGCGCGTACTGCTGCGTCACGTCCCGTTCCGCCCCCTTCACGACCAGCCGGTACTCGTCCGGCTTGAGGAGCGGATCGTCGCGCATCTCCACCGGGAAGCCCGCCGCCTTCTCGAGCCGCCGCAGCAGATCGCGCTCCTCCTCGAGCACGTGCAGCGCGATCTCGGGGTGCATGCGCAGCACCACCGCCTCGCGCCGCCCCTCCGCGCCCATGCGCTTCACCGCCCGCTCCAGCCGGCGCACGATCGTTTCCGGCGTGAAGACGCGGCCCGTGCCCGCACACGTCGGACACGCCTCCGTCATGCTCTGGTAGTGGCTCTGCCGGACGCGCTGGCGCGTCATCTCGATCAGGCCGAGCTCGCTCACCGCAAAGGCCTTCGTGCGCGCCCGGTCCCGGCCGAGATGCGTGCGCAGCTCCTGCAGCACCCGATCGCGGTTCGACTGCGTCTCCATGTCGATGAAGTCGCACACGATGATGCCGCCGATGTCCCGCAACCGCAGCTGCCGCGCGATCTCGCGCGCCGCCTCGCTGTTCGTGCGGAAGATCGTCTTCTCCGGGTCCTTCTTGCCCGTATAGCGCCCCGAGTTCACGTCCACCGACACGAGCGCTTCGGTCTGCTCGATGATCAGGTAGCCACCGCTCGGCAGGTCGCAGCGACGCTTGAACAGATCGCGGATCTCGGTCTCGATGTCCGACTTGTCGAACAGCGGGATCGACTCCTCGTACATCACGACCCGATCCACCAGCTCGGGCGCGATGCCCGTGAGATATTCGACGATCTCGTTATAGACCTGGCGCGAATCGACCGTGAGGCGGTCGACCTTGCTCGAGAACACATCGCGCACGAGGCCGCGCGTGACATTGGTCTCGCGATGAATCAGCGCCGGTGCGCGCAGGAACTGATTCTTCCGCTTGATGCGCTTCCACGCATTGATGAGCGAGTTGAGTTCGCGCTCGAACACTTCACGCGTGGCATCCTCGCTCACCGTCCGCACGATCACGCCGCCCGCGTCCGGCGGCAGCAGCTCGGTGAGCATGGCCCGCAGTCGCTGGCGCTCCGAGCGCTCGCCGATCTTGCGGCTCACGCCCACGCGACTGGCGAACGGCATGTAGACGAGGAAGCGACCGGCGAGCGAGACCTGCGCCGTGACGCGCGGCCCCTTCGTGCTGATCGGCTCCTTGCTGACCTGCACGACGATCTCCTGGCCGCGCTTGAGCACGTCCTGGATGGGGGGCAGCTCGCGCCGCTCGCGACGACCGCCGCCACCGGGGGTCTCGTCGTCATCGTCATCATCGGGGTCGGCGTCGGCATCCGGAACGACGATGTCGGACGCGTGCAGAAACGCGGCCTTCTCCGTCCCGATGTTCACGAACGCCGCCTGAATGCCGGGCAGCACGGCCTCGACCTTTCCGAGATACACATCGCCGACCATGCGGCGAGCGTCCGGTCGGTCGACCAGCAGCTCAACGAGGAGGTCGTCCTCGATGATCGCGACGCGCGTTTCGCGCGGCGTCGCGTTGACCAGGATTTCGCGTTTCATCGCGTGTCCACATCGGCCGGCGGCGCGGCGACTCCGCACCACGCCGGACCCGACGTTGGGCAAAAGGGAGGGAATGACCCGGGGGCGCAGTGCGCGCCGCTTCCGAGGACAGCGTGGGCCGCTCTCGCCACGGCGCGCGATCGGTCACGTGCGCCACGACCAGCGTCGCGGCATGCCCATCGACGCCCTCGCGCGCATCCTGGCGGAGCACACGGGCGGAGACGGCACACCACGTCCGGGCGCGCCACACGGGCGCGCTCATCGGACGGGGACGGCTGGAAGCAGACGTGGAGACGTGCGATCGAATCAAGGGCACGAAACGCGCGGGCGGACGTTCGGCGCGGTCCCGAGGGCTCGCTGGCCACTCCGGAACACCCGACGAAACGACGACGACCCGTGAGTCGCACGGGCCATCGGGACCATGAATCGGCCCGGACCGTCACTGTGACAGCCCGGGCCAACCGGAGTAACCTACGGCATCCCCCGCCCCGCCGCCAGCGTCAGCCGGCAAGCTCCTTCACGAGATGACGCGCGATCACGATGCGCTGGATCTCGCTTGTGCCTTCGCCGATCTCGCAGATCTTCGCGTCGCGCATGTAGCGCTCCACCGGATACTCCTTGGTGTAGCCGTAGCCCCCGTGAATCTGGATGGCCTTGATCGTGGCGCGCATGGCCAGCTCCGAGCAGAAGAGCTTCGCCATCGCGGCTTCCTTGCCGAACGGCAGCCCCTGCTGCGCCAACCACGCCGCGTGGTACACGAGGTGCCGACCGGCCTCGATTTCCGTGGCCATGTCGGAGAGCTGGAACTGCACCCCCTGGAACGACACGATCGCCTGGCCGAACTGCTTGCGCACCGAGGCATACTTGAGCGCCTCGTCCAGCGCGCCCTGCGCAATGCCGATCGACAGGGCGGCGATGCCGATGCGCCCGGCATCGAGCGTCTTCATGAAGTTGATGAAGCCGAGCCCCTCGGTCCCGAGCAGGTTCTCGGCCGGCACCTCGACGTTCTCGAACAGCAGTTCGCGCGTATCCGACGCACGCCACCCGAGCTTGTCTTCCTTCTTGCCCGCGCGGAACCCCGCCATGGGCGTCAGCGCGTCGCTGTGGCCGATGCCCAAGGCACGGCACGTCTCGAGGTCGCACGTCTCCTTCGTGAGGATGAACGACGAGATACCCTTCGAGCCGGCGGTGGGGTCGGTCACCGCCGTGACGACGAACACTTCGCCCACGCCCGCGTGCGTGATGAAGCGCTTCGATCCGTTGAGGACGTAGTAGCCGTCCTTCTTGACGGCGGTCGTGCGCGTGCCACCGGCGTCACTGCCCGCCGACTCTTCGGTGAGGCCGAATCCGCCCAACACCTGGCCGGACGCGAGCATCGGCACGTACCGCTCCTGCTGCGCCTTCGTGCCGAAGTACACGATGGGCGACGTGCCGAGCGTCGTGTGCGCCGAGATGGTGATGCCGTGCGACGCATCGATGCGCGACATCTCCTCGATCGCGATCATGTACGCGATCGTGTCGAAGCCGCTGCCGCCGTGTTCCTCACCCCACGGAATGCCGAGCAAGCCGAGCTCGCCCATGCGCTTGATGTTGTCCCAGGGGAATGACGCGTCAGCGTCGTGCTTGGCGGCGACGGGGGCGACGTGTTCCTGGGCGAACGCGCGCACCATTTCGCGCACCGCGAGGTGCGACTCGGAGAAATAGAGAGAATCGTGCATGCGGACGAACCTAGCGGTGGGACCAGCCGCGCGCTGCAAGCCGGTGTGTGTCGTGACATCGCGCGCGCGCGGCGCAGCCGTCAGCGCGGCGGGTCTACCACGGCGTGCACGACCTGTCCCCCCACGATCGTGTAACGCACGCCCTCGCGCAGCCAATCGCGGCTTGGCCCGCCCTGGAACGGGTCCCGGGTGAGTACGGTCAGATCGGCCCAGCGACCGGTCGCGATGATGCCACCGGACCGCTCGTTGAAGGTGGCCCACGCGGCCCAGCTGCTATAGGCCCGCAGCGTCTCTTCGATTGTGAGGGCCTCCGCGGGCACCAGCGCGCGCGTGCTGCGCTCCGCCGTATCGCGACGCGTGGTGGCCGCCCAGAAGCCGTACCAGGGCGACACCCCCGACCCCGGGAAGTCGCTGCCGAAGGCGAGGCGCGCGCCGGCGCGACGCAGACTGCGCCACGCGTACGCGCCCAGCACCCGCGTCTCACCCAATCGCTCGGTGACCCACGGCGCATCCTCGACGGCGTGCGGCGGCTGCATGCCCGCCACGACCTGCAGTGCATTGAACCGCGGCACGTCGGTGGGCGCGAGCACCTGCGCGTGCTCGATGCGATGGCGCAGCGACCGCGTGGCCGAGGAGCGGCGCATCACCGCTTCGAGAAAGTCGAGGACTTCGCGATTGCCGGCGTCACCGATCGCATGAATCGACGCCTGAAAGCCGGCTCGCATGAGACCCGCCACGATCGCCGTGTCGAAACCGTAGCGATCACCGCTCACACCGCGGTAGCCTGCCGAGTCGGCATAGTCGGCCAACAAGCGCGCCCCCCGCACACCGAGGGAGCCATCGTAGTAGGCCTTCACGCTGCGCACGGTGAGGTACCGTGATGTGCTCGTGTCGGGACCACGTCCCATCCACGAGCGTGCCAGCGCCGTGTCGCGCGCGCTGAGCATCGCATAGACCCGAATGGGCAGACGCGACTGCTCGGCGAGTTGCTGGTACGCCGCGAGATGCAGCGCGTCCACGCCGGCGTCGTGCACCATGGTGTAGCCGGCGCGCGCGAGTGAATCGAGCGCCAATCGCACGTTGCGCGCCGCGTCGTTCACCGAGAGCGCGGGCACCACGGCGTCGAGTCGCGCGACCGCACGATTGCGCACGAGCCCCGTGGGTTGGCCATTCGCGAGTCGGGCAACGCCCGTTTCCGCGGAATCGAGTGGTGTGCTGTCGGTGGGCGCCACAATGCCGGCGAGCGCAAGCACGGTGTCGTTGGCCCAGCCCCCGAAGCCGTGCAGACTGCGCAGGTAGACGAGGTGTCGAGGGAAGGCGCGCGTGAGCGCCCCCGCAGCGGGAGGACGTCGCTCGAACAAGGCATCGTCCCACCCCTGCCCCAGAATCCACGTGCCCGGCGCGGCCGTATCCGCCACGGCGCGAACCCGCGCGATGGCCTCGTCCGCACTGCGCACCCCGACGAGATCCACCTTGCCCAACGCCGCGCCGAACTCCCCCACGTGTCCGTGCGCGTCGTGCAGGCCGGGCACCACCGTCGCGCCCTCGAGATTCAGCACGCGCGTGTTGGCACCGCGCCACGCCATCACCCCTTCGTCGCGGCCTACCCACATGATGCGATCGCCCTTGATCGCGATGGCGGTCGCGTCGGCGCGCCAGACGCCATCACGCACGGGCGCTCGACCGTTCGGCGTGCCGTCGGGTTCGGGGTCGGGCCACGCCAACGTGTAGACGCGACCGTTGTGCAGGATCAGATCGGCGCTTTCGGGATCGCGTGTGTTGCAGCCGGCGCCGAGGAGGGTGCCGAGCAGCAGCGTGATGAGAGTCGTGAACGCAGCGCGCATGCGAGCGGATCGCGAAAAGGGAAACTCAGGCGCGCTCACGACGGCGCCTCACGGACGGGTCCTTCGCGGTGCCGAGGCAGCGGTCGCAGGCGCCACACGCAACGCGCGCGGCGGGGTCGCCGAAGTATCGGAGCACGAAGGCGCGACGGCAACCACGGGTCTGCGCGTAGCCCTGCATCGCATCAAGCCGCGCGATGTCAACGGCGCGTCGTTGCGTGAGCTGCTCCCAGTCGATGCCGAGGTGATTGTCCACGATGGCCTGCGCCTCGAGGCGGTACCCACCGCCGGCGCGCTCGATCGTCACGAACTGCTCCGCCTGCAATCGCTCCAGCACCGGGCGGAGCTGCGCGCCGCCACCGAGCCCCGGCGGCAGGCCGTCGAGATTGACGAAGGCACCGTCCTGCAGCTGCGGGCCGACGGCCCGCCAGAGGGCACGAAGCACTTCGCGATCAAACGCGCGCTCCCCGTCGAGTTCGGCCGCGATGCGGGCGGGCGTGGCGCGCAACGTCACGAACACCCGCTCTGGCGACGGCGCCTCGACCGTGAGCCGTCCCGCGCGGGCCAGCGTGCGGACGGCCGCGCCGACGTGTCGCGCATCGACCTGACGGGCGAGCTGCGTGGTGAGCCGCTCGAGGTCGACCGGGGCGAGGCCGTCGGGGGTGACCTGCGCACGCAACGTTCGCCACACCCGTTCGACCGCCGTGCGATCCGGGTGCGCGCCGTCGATGAAGTACTCGTGCGTGAAGCGGTCGGCGTAGTTGTGCAGCAGCACGCACACACTCGGTTTGCCGTCGCGACCGGCGCGCCCCGCCTCCTGGTAGTACGACTCGAGCGTCCCGGGCATGGCGTGGTGCACGACGAGTCGCACATCAGGCTTGTCGATGCCCATGCCGAAGGCACTCGTGGCCACGATCACGCGCGCGGTCCCGTGCATGAAGGCATCCTGCGCGCGTCGCCGATGCGACTCCTCGAGCCCGGCGTGATACCCCACCGCCGACAGTCGCGCCCGCACGAGCACCTTGGTGATGCGCTCGACGGCCTTGCGGGTGGGTGCGTAGACGATGCTCGGTCCGTCGTGCGTCTCGATGGCCGTGATGGCCGCGCGATCCTTGTCAGCCTCGCGTCGTGTGGCCACGACGTGATACGTGAGATTGGTGCGATCGAAGCCCCCCACCACCACGGCGGGATCGCGCAGCTGCAGCTGGCGAATGATGTCATCGCGCACGTCGGGCGTCGCGGTCGCCGTGAGCGCGACGGTGTGCGGCGTGCCCAGCGCCTGGCGCGCCCGCGCGAGCCGACGATAGCTGGGGCGAAAATCGTGCCCCCACTCACTGATGCAATGCGCTTCGTCCACCGCGAGCATCGTGACGCCGATGGTGCGCAACTTCTCCAACATGGCGTCCGATTCGAGCCGCTCCGGGGCGAGATACAGCAGGCGCAGCTCACCCCGTTGCGCACGCACCAGCCGATCGGACACGGCGCTCGCGCCCAGCGTGCTGTTGATGAACGCCGCGGGGACACCACGCCGCTCGAGCGCGTCGACCTGGTCCTTCATCAACGAGATGAGCGGCGAGATCACCACGGTCAGCCCGCCGCGGGTGAGCGCGGGCACCTGAAAGCACAGCGACTTGCCACCGCCCGTGGGGAGCACGATGAGGGCGTCGTGCCCCGCGAGCACGGCCTCGATGGCCGGCACCTGCGGTGCGCGAAACTCGGGGTAGCCGAACCAGCGCGTGAGCGTGGCGCGGGCGTCGGCGAGGGTGGGCGTCGGGGCGAGCATACGTCGCATCCTACACGCGGCGCGTCCGCTCGGCGACATCAAAATCCCGCACACGACATCGGGGGCGCCCCCGCGTGAGGACGCCCCCGATGGTCACCGCCGAACGACGCCCGCGCTCGTGCGGATCAGGCCAGATCGAACCGATCGAGCTCCATCACCTTCGTCCACGCCGACACGAAGTCGTGCACGAACTTCTCGCGGTTGTCCGACTGTGCGTACACCTCGGCGATCGCGCGCAGCTCCGAGTTCGAGCCGAACACGAGATCGACGCGGGTCGCGGTGTACTTCACATCGCCCGTCTTGCGATCGCGGCCTTCGTACACGGTCGCGCCCGCACCCATCGGCTTCCACTCCGTGGCCATGTCGAGCACGTTCACGAAGAAATCGTTCGTGAGCGTCTCCACGCGGTCGGTGAAGACGCCGTGCTTCGTGGCGCCATGATTGGCACCGAGCACGCGCAGTCCACCCACGAGCACCGTCATCTCGCTCGGCGTGAGCGTGAGCAGTTGCGCCCGATCCACGAGCAGATGCTCGGGCGAGACGCTGTACTGCGTCTTCTGCCAGTTGCGGAACCCGTCGGCCTGCGGCTCGAGCACGTGGTACGACGCCACGTCCGTCTGCGCCTGCGTCGCGTCCATGCGGCCGGGCGTGAACGGCACGGTGATGTCGAGGCCGGCCTTCTTCGCAGCGGCTTCGATGGCGGCACCACCACCGAGCACGATCAGGTCGGCGAGGGAGACACGCTTGCCATCGGTCTGCGCCGCGTTGAACTGCGCCTGAATCGTTTCGTAGATCTCGAGCGCACGCGCCAGCTTGGCGGGCTGATTGACCTCCCACTGACGCGCCGGCTCCAGTCGGATCCGCGCACCGTTCGCGCCACCGCGCTTGTCGCTGCCACGGAAGCTGGCCGCCGACGACCACGCCGTGTACACGAGCTGCGAGATCGACAACCCCGACGCGAGAATGATCGCCTTGAGCGCCGCGATGTCGGCCGCGTTCACGAGCGGATGATCACAGGCCGGAATCGGGTCCTGCCACAGCAGATCTTCCTGCGGCACCCACGGGCCGAGGTAGCGCGTCTTCGGACCGAGGTCACGATGCGTGAGCTTGAACCACGCGCGCGCGAAGGCGTCGTGGAACTCCTGCGGATTCGCGTGGAAGCGCTTCGAGATCGCGAGGTACGACGGATCGGTGCGCATCGCGATGTCGGCGGTCGACATGGCGGGACGCACGCGCTTGCCCGCGACGTGCGCGTCGGGCACGATCGCCGACGCCTCCTTGTCGGTGGGCTCCCAGATCCACGCGCCGGCCGGGCTCTTCACGAGCTCCCACTCGAAGCCGAAAAGCGTGTCGAAGTAGCCGTTGTCCCACTTGGTGGGGTTCGGCGTCCACGCGCCCTCGAGACCGCTGGTCGTGGTGTGCTCGCCCTTGCCGCTGCCGAGCGCGTTCTGCCAGCCGAGACCCATCAGCTCGATGGGTGCACCTTCGGGCTCGGCGCCCACAAGGGCCGGATCACCGGCACCGTGCATCTTGCCGAACGTGTGCCCACCGGCCACGAGCGCGACCGTCTCTTCGTCGTTCATGGCCATGCGCGCGAAGGTCTCGCGAATGTCTCGCGCCGAGCGCATCGGGTCGGGCTCGCCGTTGGGGCCTTCGGGGTTCACGTAGATCAGCCCCATCTGCACGGCCGCGAGCGGGTTCTCGAGCTCGCGATCGCCCGAGTAGCGCTTGTCACCCAGCATCTCGGCTTCGGAGCCCCAGTAGATGTCCTGCTCGGGTTCCCACACGTCCTCGCGACCGAAGGCGAAGCCGAAGGGCTTGAAGCCCATCGTCTCCATGCCGACGTCCGCCGCGAGAATGAACAGGTCGGCCCACGAGATGGCGTTGCCGTACTTCTGCTTGATCGGCCACAGCAGACGACGCGCCTTGTCGAGGTTGCCGTTGTCGGGCCAGGAGTTGAGCGGCGCGAAGCGCTGCGTGCCGGTGGACGCACCACCGCGGCCGTCGGCCGTGCGGTACGTGCCGGCGCTGTGCCACGCCATGCGGACGAAGAGGGGGCCGTAGTGGCCGTAGTCGGCGGGCCACCACTCCTGCGAGTCGGTCTGCAGCGCGATCAGATCCTGCTTGAGCGCCGCGAGGTCGAGCGACTTGAACGCCTCCGCGTACGAGAAGTCCTTCCCCATGGGATTGGACCGCTCGCTGTGCTGACGCAGCATGCCGAGGTCGAGCTGGTTCGGCCACCAATCGCGATTGGTGCGTCCGCCGTGCCGCACCGCCGACGGTGTGCCGGGGTTACCCATGGCATCGCCGCTGCCGTGCATGACGGGGCACTTGCCCCCGTTGCTGCCGCCGTGTCCTTCCATGCGTCACTCTCCTGAATCGTGGAGCATCACCAGCCGCGCGCCGTCATCGGGGTGCTGCGGCTGTCGAGGTGGATCAGAGGTGTGCGAAATGTGGGGACCCATGCCATAGCCGGCAACGGGAGTATGGCTATACAAGCCATAGCCCATTACTATGGCACGATGGACGGGACCCTGCTTCGCAGCTTCGTCGAGACGGTGCAATCGGGCTCGCTGAGTCAGGCGGCGCGGCGACTTGGCATGTCGCAGCCGTCGCTGACGGCGCAGATCCAACGGCTCGAGAAGCAGCTGGGGGCGACGCTGTTCGTGCGGCATGGCCGCGGCGTGACGATGACGGAGGCGGGCGCCGCCCTGTTCCCGCGGGCGGTGCAGTTGCTCGATGCCGTGCGCGCCGTGGAGGAGGCCGTCCGTCGTGAGCACGCTGCGGGCGAAGGCACGGTGGTCGTGGGGGCGATTCCCACGGTCGCGCCGTATCTGCTGCCGGCGGCGTTGCAACGACTGCGCGTGCGAGACACCACGGCGCGCATCGTGCTGCACGAGGACGTGAGCGCTGCCCTCGTGCAGCAACTGCACGCCGGCACGGTGGACGTGCTGATCGCCGCTCGGCCGTACGAGTTCGACGCTCTGCCAACCGAGACGCTCGGCACCGATTCACTCGTGGTGGCGGTACCCACCACGCATCCCGCCGCACGCGTCGGTCGCATCACCCTGGCACAACTGCACGAGGCGCCGGCCATCACGCTCGATCCGGCGCACTGTCTCGGAGCGCAGGTGGACGGCTTCTGCACCAGTCGCGGGGTCGCGCCGAGCGTGGTGTGTCGCAGCGCGCAATTGGCCACGGTGCTCGAACTCGTCGGCGCCGGCGTTGGCGTGTCGATCGTCCCGGCAATGGCGGCCGCGCGCTACAACACACCGAACTGTGCGTATGTCCCGTTGCACGAGCAGCCGCTCGAGCGCGAGATCGTGGCCGTCTGGCGACGCGGGGCGCCACGCTC
>JALOPN010000233.1 GCA_025453875.1 Gemmatimonadaceae bacterium
GACCGCACTGCCCGCGTTGCTCACCCCGATGGCCGACATCCTGCGAAGCGTGGTCGGTGACACGATCACGCTCACGATCGAGTGCGCCGCCGATACGCCATGGATTCGTGTCGATCGCGTGCAGCTTGAGCAGGCGCTTGTGCACCTCGCGACAAACGCGAAGGAAGCGATGCCCGCCGGTGGTCGGCTGCAGCTCGTGGCCACGCGCCGTGCCGACGGGCAGGCCGAGCTGCGTGTGCGCGATACGGGAATGGGCATTCCGTTCGATGTGCAGGCGCACATCTTCGAACCGTTCTTCACCACCAAGACGAACCGTCGCGGTACCGGCCTGGGCCTCTCGGCCGTGCTCGGCATTGTGCAGCAACATGGCGGGACGCTCGCGGTGGAGAGCGCGCCGGGCGCGGGCTCCACGTTCACGATCACGTTGCCAGCCGTTGCCGCGCCGACCGACGCCCCGCCCGTACCGGTCCTGTCGCCACCACCCGTCGCGCGTCATCAGCGCTTGCTCGTCGTGGAAGATGAAGCTGTCTTCGGGCTTCTCATGCGACGTCTGCTGACCGATCTCGGCTATCGCGTCATGCTCGCCGGCAGTTTGCACGAGGCCGTGACACAGCTCGAAACGACGGCCATCTCGCACCCGACGCTTCCGGTGCTGTTCATGTCCGGGTACGACCACGAGCAGCTTGCCCGCGGTGGTGAGGAGGTCGAGCTGCCGCGTACGCTGCTGCAGAAGCCGTTCACGCAGGACGAACTCGATCGCGCCGTGCGCGCGGCGCTGCGCACGACTCTCGAGCCGCTGACCGACGAGGCTACCGGAAGCTGAGCCGCGTCACGCCACGCGCGTGACGCAAACGCAATCCGAGGTCGGTGCCGGCCGCGTCGCGGACGATCGCCACGCGCTCGACGGCATCATCGACGTGCGCGAGGTGGCCACTGGTCCCGTTGTCGCGGCGCTCCAGCAGTAATCGGATGCTGTGGCCCGCGCCTTCGGTGGTGCTGCCCGTGAACGTCAGGTGGTCGGCGATTGGTCGGAGCGCGGTCGCTTCCGGCCCGGTCTCGAGCAACGCCGTCCGCCCGAGGTTGAGGCGCGCAAACGCATCGAGCATGCTCGGCCACGCGTTCGGATCTTCGCTCGACTCCACGCGCGCCCCTTCGGGCGCGAGTCCTGCAGGACCAGCCACCAATGGTGCCGGTGCCGCGAGGGTCGCGATACGCGTATTGCGAATCACACGCGTCGCCACCGACCCCACAAGCAACCGATCGAGCACGCCGTGTCGCTGCGTACCGATGGCCAGCAGATCGGCGCCCGACTGCTGCGCGAATGCGAGGAGCGCCGGCGCGGGATCGCCGCGCACCGTCATGGTCTCGACGGTGACGTCGGCGGGCGCGTCGAGTTGCTGGATGGCGTCGGCAAAGAGCGGTGAGAGCGTTCGGCCATACTCCTGATCCCACGCCCGCCAATCGGCGCTCGGGTGATCGAAGCGGGGCCGCACGTGCACGAGCGTCACGCGTCCCGCGTCGCCCACGAGTCGCACGGCCAACTTGGCGGCCCGCAGACTGGCGGGTGAAAAGTCCATGCCCACGGCCGCGTGACGCGGGAAGGGCGTGAAGGCCGTCCCCACGGCGAGCACGGGCACGCGCGCGCGACGCAGCGTCGCGAGTGTGGTTTCGGTACCCAGCAGGCGGTCGAGTGGATTGTGCCGCCCGATCCCCATCACGAGGAGGCTGGCGCCGCGGCGCTCGGCTTCGAGGGCGAGGGCCTCCGGTGGCGCACCCAGCAGCACATCCACCGGCCACTCCGGGTTGCCACTCGACGCGATCGAAACGGAGCGTCGCACGTCCTCGAGCATGGCCCGCTGTCGCATGGCGTCCAGCTCGGGCGCCGCGATCACGCCGCCGCCGACGGCCGGCGCCAGCGGTGTTGGTTCGCAGATGCCGAGCACATCGATCCGGGCGTCGAGCGAGCCGGCCGCGACCCGTGCGGCGTTGAAGAGCGGGTCCACGAAGGGGGAGCCGTCGCACGCCACGATGACCGGACCGGCCGGACGACGGCGCGGCGGTGACACCGTCGCGCTCCCGTCGCTGCGCGGCGTTGACGCGGTGGTTGCCGTTCGATCGGGTACCGTGTCCTGCTCGAGCAGATCCGGGGGGGTGGTCAGTTGTGTCGGCATGGCGGATCCTCGCGGCGGACCTCTTCGGAGCCCGGCCCTCGCGACCGGATCCACTCCTGTGGGGTGTAGACTCGGTTCGCGCACGTCCCGGAACCATCGGGCAATGCCCACGGGATCTGTCGGGGTTCCGCCGACTGCGGGCGTCTCCGGTGCTCGGTGCGTGGGACGAACGGCGCCACCCGCGTGTCTCAGCCGGTGTCGTCGCGACGCGGCGCGACCGTCTACAGCACGACCCGCAGCGCCCGCGCGACGGTGTCGCCGATGGCGTGTCCCCAGCCGCGCCGCTGCCAGCGATCGAGCGTCACTTCCTGCGCGTGGTCCAGATCGGCGCGGAACTGCGATTCGAGCGTTGCGGCGGCCCGCGCATCGGCGATGAGCAGATTGCACTCGGCGTTGAACCACAACGAACGAAAGTCGAGGTTCGCACTGCCGATGATGGCAAGGTGGCCATCGCACACCATGGTCTTGGCGTGCAACACCGCCGACTGGTATTCGAAGATGCGTACGCCTCCGCGCAGCAACTGCGTGTAGCTGCCATGTGCCGCGTGTCGCACGATCGGCACATCACTGCGTCCCGGCAGCAGCAGTTGCACATCGACCCCACGACGCGCGGCGTCGATCAGAATGGTGAGCCCACCATCGGGCGGTGCGAAGTAGGGGGTCGTGATCCACAGCCGTTCGCGCGCCGCGCCCACCAGCGCCGCCAGTACGGCGATCGTCTCCGGCTGACCGCGCCCGGGTCGCGCGTCGAGGATGAGCACACGGCTCGCCGGCGGGATCGGCTCCAGACTGATCGCGTGCGCGACGGGCGGCACACCCGCGATGGGCGCCCCGCCCGCCCGCTGCCACCCTTCAGCGAACACCGAGGCCAGCTCGGCCGCCACCGCACCGGTCACGCGCGCGAAGGTATCGCGGAACGGACCCGCGCCTGGTGTGGTCGCGCTCGTGCCGTACTCCTCGCCGATGTTCATGCCGCCCACGAAGGCGATGGCGCGATCCACCACGATGATCTTGCGATGATCGCGACGCCACGCGTGCAGTGGCGAATGCCACCACGGGTGAAACAATCGCACCAGCACACCGGCCGCACGGAGCGTGTGCCAGTACGTGCGCGATGTCCCGATGGACCCCACGGCATCGGCCAGCACATGCACCCGAACGCCCCGCGCGACGGCGGCCCGCAGTGCGGCCGCGAGGCGCGCGCCGATCCGATCGTCGCGCAGGATATACGTCTCCAGCAGCACTTCGTCTCGTGCGGCGTGCACCGCGGCCACGATCGCGGCAAAGGTGGCGGCGCCATCCTCGTAGACGGCCAGCGTGTCGAGCGCGTGCCAGGCGGAGCCGTCGATGCGCTGCACCAGCGCCGAAAAATCGGGGTCGTGTGTTCCGGCGGCGAGCCCACGCGCAAACGCCCACGCGCGATCGGCCTGCAGCGAACGCGGCAGCCGGCCGTGATCGAGGGGACGCAAGCGCCGAACGGGCGGCGCGAGAGGCGGGAGCGGGGGAGGCGAGCCCATCTATCGGTTCGTCGAATCTATCGCTACCGTGCAGGGCATGAACGCCATCGGACGTCTCATCGCCAACGCCGCCGCCCTGTGGGTGGCGTCCTATCTGCTCGCCGGCATCAGCTACGAGGGCTCGTGGCCCGGCCTACTGGGTGTCGCACTCGTCTTCGGCGTCGTGAACGCCTTCATTGCACCCGTTCTCAAGGTGCTGTCACTGCCCGTGCAGGTGCTCACGCTCGGCATGTTCACCTTCGTGCTGAATGCCTTCCTGCTGCTGCTCACGAGCTGGCTCGCGCAGTCCCTCGGCATCGCGTTTCAGGTCCACGGCTTCGTCGCCGCGCTCCTCGGTGCGCTCATCGTGAGCATCGTGAGCGGTGTGCTGAGCGTGATGCTCACGGACGAGTCCGCTTGAGATCGACCGAGTCCACCATCGGCTGGGCCCCGCGACCGTTGGTGTAGACGTGCTCGCGCAACCACGCGAGTTCGGCGTCCACATCGGTGCTCGGAATCTCGCGGCACCAGGTCTTGGGCGGCGTGCCATCGTTGCCACTCCAGCGGTATCCACGCGCACGCAACGCATCCTTCGTCTCGAATGGACTGTGCACGGCGCACACGCGCGAGCGCTTCACGCGCGTGTTGTCGAGCAGGACGCGCAGCGGCAGCGTGCCGTCCGCGGTTGGTGTGGCGAGCAACTCCAGCGTCGCCCGACAGTCATCGACCGCACGATGTCCGTCGAAAAAGGCACGCAGGTGCCGATAGGTGAGTGCGTGCACGCCCAGTGCACGTCGCGAAACATCGGTAGCCGCCGCTCCACGAACGGCCGATCGAAGCTCGCGTTGTGCGCCAGCACCAACACCACGCCGTCAAGCAGCGCACGTACGCGATCGTCGGGAATGCGCTGCCCGCGCACCATGTCGTCGGTGATGCGCGTCAGCTCGATGATTTCCGGCGGCAGCGGACGGCCGGGATCCTCGAGCAACGAC
>JALOPN010000034.1 GCA_025453875.1 Gemmatimonadaceae bacterium
TCGGAGCGCATCGCCCACGCGGCCGGACCCACGCCGTCGATCATGGGATTGCCCGTGGGAATGATCGGCGATCCGTTGTAGTGATCGGCCGGCACGGCCTTGAGTTCGTACTCGGGCATCAGTGCGTCTCCTCTCCGGAGTGGTGAGCGTGCTTGTAGACCTTCTTCTCCTTCGGCATCGGCGGCCAGCCCTCACGCGGGCCCTGCGGCGAGTCCAGCGGATATCCCTCGCGCTTGTCTTCACGGCGGAGGTAGATGATCAGCCCCGCGAAGAAGAACCAGAACGCGTACAACGCAATCGAGGCACCATCAATCTGCATGGTCAGCTCCGAGCAGGAGTGTGAACCGCGTCATCACGCGGGAATATCAGCCAGGCCGAAGGGTCGGGCTACCACCTCATCGCGCGCCATCGCCACCTGACGCCGCACGAGCGGCACCAGCGCGACGATCGTGGCGAGGAGTACGACAATCTCGAGGAGGTAGACCACATCGTACGCCACCGTGGGCGCGCGCAACGCCGGGCCGAGTCGGCCCGATGCCACGAGGTGGGACACCCAATCCTTCAAGATACCACTCACCGCAAACGACGACCCTTCCGCCGTCGCGAACACCGCTCCCCACGCACCCAACGCAATGCCGTGCTGTGAGGGATCCCGCAGCGCCATCGCCGTGGACAACGTGCCCACGCCGAAGAGCCCTTCACCAAACCCGATGATCATGGTGCCGAGGCGGAACACGCCGGACAGCCCTGCCGGCCCCGACATGGTGATCAGGGCAAAGCCGACAATCCCCACCACCGCGCCGGCGCCCGCCAGACGAATCGGGTGCGCCCCGTTGCGCAGCAGGATCGCCGACATCACGAACGCGCCCACCGCCCCCACGGCCATGATCGCCGTCAGCCCCGTCGTGGCCGACACCGACAGCTTGAGAATCTCACCGCCGTACGGCTCCAGCAGCACGTCCTGCAGGTTGAACGCGAAGAAGCCAAGCCCCGACGCCACCAGCAGGCGCACGGCACTGCCACCGGCGGTGAACGTGGCCCACGCTTCGCCGAACTTCGGGCGCCGCTCCCCCTTCGCGTAGGGCACGACGCCCGGCTGCCGCGCTTCCTGCTTCCAGAGCGAAATCAGGTTGCACACCACCGTGAACACCGCCGTGGCCTGAATCACCTGGATGAGCTTGATCTCGCTGAAATCGCGCAGCGCCGTTTCCAGCACCAGCGCGGCCACGAGCGTGCCCATGAGCATCATGAGATACATGAGCGCGATCACGCGCGGCCGCTTGTCCTCGTCCACCACGTCGGTGGCCAGCGCGAGCCCGGCGGTTTGCGTGGTGTGCGCGCCGGCGCCGGCAAGCAGGAACGCGAGCCCCGCCCCGGCCCACCCCAACCAGACCGGCGTGCGCACCCCCGCCTCCGACAACACGAGCAGCGCAAACGGCATGATCGCGAGGCCACTGAACTGCAACCACGAGCCGAACCACAGATAGGGAACGCGCTTGAGACCAAGCACGCTGCGATGCGTGTCGGACTTGAAGCCCACCAGCGCGCGAAACGGCGCCGCCAGCAGCGGAATGGCGAGCATGATCGCCACCACCGACGCCGGCACCGCCAGCTCCACGATCATCACGCGGTTGAGCGTGCCCACGAACAGCGTCTGCACCATGCCCACCGAGAGGTTGAACATGGACAGCCGCAGCAGACGCGCGAACGGCAGATCGGCGTTCGCGACGTCCGAGAAGGGCAGCCATTTTCGCGACCCCACCTTCGCCCACGTTTTCACGAGGGCGCCTTCGACACGGGTGGCCATCAGTGCGACCTCACCAGACAGGCTCCAGTCGCACGTTGGCCGGCAGCGCCTGCTTGTGCGGAGGAATCAGGAACAGCCGCGCGAACACCAGCGCATTCGCGGCCTTGAGCGCCGCCACGCGCAGCCCCGAGAAGAGCCCGCCCTGCCGCTCGATCTCGCTCATCTTCGCGGTGTTCTGCCACATCTCCTCGAACAGCGCCCACACCTTCGGGTTGTCCGTATCGATCGTTTCCGGGAACACCTGACGACTGATGAGGTTCGTGAGCGTGATCACCTGCTTGTCGAACACGTCCGGGTCCATCCCCATCGCCTCGAAGAACGGCCGACGCGCGTGGTCGCGCACGTACATCGTGCAGAACACGGCCAGCAGGAAGAAGCGGATCCACAGCTTGTTCCGCCCTTCGAGCGTCTCCGGATTGGAGCGCATGAGCACCGCAAACGCCTCACCGTGGCGGAACTCGTCGAGACACCAGTTCTCGAACCACTTGAAGATCGGGTGGAAGCGCTTGTCCGGCTGCTTCTCGAAGTTGCGGTAGATCGTGATGTACCGCGCGTAGCCGATCTTCTCCGACAGGTACGTGGCGTAGTAGATGAACTTCGGCTTGAAGAACGTGTACTTCTTGGCCTTCGTGAGGAACGAGAGGTCCACCGCCACGTCGAAGTCGTTGAGCGTGTGGTTGATGAACCCGGCGTGCCGCCCTTCGTCGCGGCTCATGAAGCCGAACAGCTCGCGCACGTCCGGATTCTTCACGCGCTTCTTCACTTCGGCATACAGGATGCACCCCGAGAACTCGGCGGTCACCGAACTCACGAGGAAGTCCATGAACTGTTCGCGCAGCTTCGGGTCCATCCCGCTGAAATCGCCGTCGAACTCGGCGTTGCGCTTGAAGTGATTCTTGTTGGGATCATCCCGGAACTCCTTCAGGATGGCATCCCACATGGCGCGATTCTCCGGCGTCACCTTGAGCCGGTCGAGCTCCGCGAAATCGGTTGTATAAAAACGCGGCGTGAGGATCGCGTCCTGCTGCGCCAGTCGCGTGCTCTCGTTGGGCGCCTGACGGTCGCGCAGCGGCGCCTCGGTGGTGGCCTGATACATGATCGTGGTCGTCCTGGGTCAGCCTTCGAATCCGACTTCGTAGAGCGCCGAAATCTCGGAGCTCCCGAAGATCCGCACGAGCTGGCGCTTGAACCAGCTCGCCCGGTACACGGTGGCGGTGCTTTCGAACGTCTGCACGGTGCCGAACGGAATGCGATCAGGCGTATTGTGCACGAGGACGGCATCGCCCTCGTTCACCTCGATCCCCTTGAGATCGACGTGCGCATGGAAATGATCGTGCGTGGCCTCGAGATCGACCGTGCACGCTACCTCCGAGCGCCGCGTGAGCGCGTACCACGCACCGAGCGCGACCACAGCCGCCGCCGCGATGATCCAACTGGTCATGCCGTCACTCCGGAAGAAGTCGCCGGCGTACGCGACGCCGCGACGGGAAGCAGTTCGTACGCCTGCGAGCGGTAGAAGCCGCGCTCGATGCGCTGCGTCCGTCCACTCTGCCAGCCGCTCAGGGCGGGCGCCTTCGCGATCGCACCACGCAGCCGGGATTCGGCGGTGGGCACGATGCGGGGCGACCGGTCACGCTGCGGAAACAGCCGGCCGATCGTGAGCAGGGGGCCCAGAATCGGCGTCCACGGCGCGACCGTGTATACGATGGGGCCTCGAGTGCGCACCGCAAGGGCCGCGAGCGCATCGATGATCTGCGGCAGGTCGTAGTGGATGAGCGAATCCATGGCCACGACCGCGTCCATCGGCCCGTACGCGGGGTCGAGCATGTCACCATCGTGGAACGCGATGCGGTCGGCCACACCCGCCGCCACCGCGCGATCCCGCCCGTACCCCACGAGCGTGGGCGAGAGGTCCACCGCTACCACCTCCGCGCCACGCAGCGCCAGGTCCACGGCCAGCAGCCCGGTGCCGCAGCCGGCATCGAGGATGCGCCAGCCGCGCAGGTCGGTGGGGAGGAACGAGAGCAGCGTCTGCCGCATACGGTCGCGCCCCTCGCGCACGGTGGCGCGCACGCGCGACACCTTCTCGTCGCTCGTCAGCTTGCGCCAGCCGTCGGCCGCGGTCCGGTCGAAATACTCACCGATCCAGGCCCGCCGCTCGAGGTACTCAGCCGATGCGGCGTGCGAACCCCCTGTCAGCGTTCCCTCGAACGACGAACCTGGAGTCGGTGCAGTCGAAGCCGCCGGCGTACCGGCGGCCGAAGTGATCGTGTCGTGCATCAATCGAATCCGAGCAGGTCGAAGATCTCGCGGTCCTTGAGCGGCTCGGCGTACTGCGGCTCCGCCTCGTCCAGCATCGTGCGTGCAAGCTTGAGGTACTCCTGCTGCACCTCGAGGATCTCCGGCGTTTCGTCCATCTCGAACACGGTGCACTTCTTGAGGCGGCTGCGACGAATCGCATCAACATCCTGGAAGTGCGCCAGCAACTTGAGCCCGACCCGCTCGTTGAACTTGTCGATCTGATCGGTGTCGCGACTGCGGTTGGCGACGACGCCCCCCAGCCGCACCTTGTAGTTCTTCGCCTTCGCCTGAATGGCCGCGATGATGCGGTTCATCGCGAAGATCGAGTCGAAGTCGTTGGCCGTGACGATGAGGCAGTAGTGCGCGTGCTGCAGCGGCGCGGCGAAACCGCCGCACACGACATCGCCCAGCACGTCGAAGATGACGACGTCGGTGTCCTCGAGCAGGTGATGCTCCTTGAGCAGCTTCACCGTCTGCCCCGTCACGTAGCCACCGCATCCGGTGCCCGCCGGCGGACCACCCGATTCGATGCACATGACGCCGTTGTACCCCTCGAACATGAAGTCCTCGGGGCGCAACTCTTCGCTGTGAAAGTCCACCGACTCGAGCACGTCGATGACGGTGGGCACCATGCGCTTGGTGAGCGTGAACGTGCTGTCGTGCTTCGGATCGCACCCGATCTGCAACACCCGCTTCCCCAGCCGCGAGAACGCGGCCGACAGATTCGACGACGTCGTGCTCTTGCCGATCCCGCCCTTGCCGTAGACCGCGATCACGAGCGCGCCCTCGATCTTCTGGCTCGGGTCGAGATGGACCTGCAGACTCCCCTCGCCGTCTCCGGGAGCGTCAATGATGGGCAGCTTCATCGTGGTCACGTGTCCTGCTCTCCAATGCTTCGCGTCAACGCGAAGGCTCAGGTAGTGGCGTAGACGCCTTCAAGTCGATCCTCGAGCTCCGCCGCGGCATCGCGCAGCGCTTCGAGCGTCGCCTCATCGGGCGCCCAATACCCACGATCGTTCGCTTCCAGCAACCGCTGCGCCATGCCGAGGGCCGCATTCGGATTCAACTCGGCCAGTCGGTCGCGCATTGCCTTGTCTTCGACAAACGTCTTCGAGACTTCGCCGTACACCCACTGCGGCACCGCCTTCTTGCCGCCCGTGGCCGACCACCCCATGGTCGTCACCAGGTGTCCGGTGAGGTTGCGCACGCCCTCGTAGCCGTACGCGATCTGTCCTTCGTACCACTTCGGATTGAGCAGCTTGGTGCGACTCTCGAGCTCCACCTGCTCCTCGAGCGACCGCACCTTGCCGGTGGCTCCCGAATAGTCACCCATGTACACGGCCGGCGTCTCGCCGCCGCGCTGCTGCGCGATCACGCGCGTCACGCCGCCGAGCGATTCGACGTACTGATCGATGTCGGTGGCGCCGAGATCGACCGAGTCGAGCCCCTGGAACGACACTTCAGCCGACGCGAGCACCGACTTCATGAGCGCCGGCTGCGCGGTGGGGCGACCGTTCACGCCATACGCGAAGCTCTTGCGCTGCACGAACTGATCGGCGAGCTGATCTTCCGACTCCCACTGCCCCGTCTCGATGAGCAGGTTGACGTTCGAGCCATACGCGCCATCGGCATTCGAGAACACGCGGAGCGCGGCGGTCGCGAGGTCGCACCCCTGCTCCTGCATGGTCGCGAGCACGTGCTTGCGAATGAAGTTCTGCTCCACATCCTCGTCGGCTTCGGCGCAGAGCAACGCGGCTTCGGCGAGCAACTTCACCTGCAGCGGCAGCAGATCGCGGAAGATGCCGGAGAGCGTGATGACCACGTCGATGCGCGGCCGCCCGAGCTGCGCGAGCGGCACGAGACGCGCACCGGCGAGTCGGCCCACACTATCAAAGCGCGGCGCCACGCCCATGAGCGCCATCACCTGCGCGAGCGGCGCCCCTTCACTCTTCATGTTGTCGGTGCCCCAGAGCACGACGGCGACCGTCTCGGGCAGATGCCCATGATCGGCCACGTGCCGCTGCAGCAGCCCCTCGGCACGCGCGCGACCCTCGAGCATGGCCATCGCGCTCGGCACGCGGTACGGATCAAAACCGTACACGTTGCGACCGGTGGGCAGCACCGCGGGCATGCGCAGCAGGTCGCCGCCGGGCGCCGGCGGCAGATAGCGCGCATCGAGTGCGCGCAGCACGCCCGGGATCTCGCGGTCTTCGCTCAGCAGCGGTTCCAGCGTCTGCATGAACTCGACATGCCGCTCCACGGCGCGCTCGTCGGAGAGGCGAACACCAACATCGCGTGCGGCCGAACGGATCGCGCGCATCGCCTCGCTGCTGCCGTGTCCTTCCACGAGCCGCGCCACGCCCACGCGCGCGATCTCCATCGCGGTGCGACGCGCCTCAGGCGAGGCATCCGCGCCCGCGATCGCTTCGTCGAGCGGCGCGAGTTCGAGTTCGGGGCGACCACCGCGCGCGATCTCGAGCTGCACATCGAGCCGCGCCTCCGGCGACATGCCCTCGCCCACCACGTGCAGCCCCACGGGAATGAGCGTGTATTCGAGTTCGAGCAGTCGCTCGCGCAGCACGGCCACCTGCGCATCGACTTCGTCGGCGGTCCACGCCGGTTCCGCCGGCGCGAGCTCCACCGCCGCCGCCTGCTGCTGCACGAGTGCCCGCAACGTTGCCGCCTCTTCCGCCTGCGCCTTGTCGAGCTGACGCCAGCGATCGAGCGTGGCCTTGAGCTCCTGCAGTCCCTTGTAGAGGCCCGCGTTCGTGATGGGCGGCGTGAGGTACGACACGAGCGTCGCGTTGCCGCGCCGCTTCGCGAGCGTGCCTTCCGACGAGTTGTTCGACGCGTACAGATACACGTTGGGCAGATCGCCGATCAGGCGATCGGGCCAGCAGCGATCATCGAGTCCCGCCTGCTTGCCGGGCATGAACTCGAGCGCCCCATGCGTACCGAAGTGCAGGACCGCGTCGGCTCGGTAGTCCTCGCTCAGCCAGCGGTAGAACGCGCTGAAGGCGTGCGTCGGGGAGAAGTTGCCCTCGAACAGCAGCCGCATGGGGTCGCCTTCCCAGCCGAACGACGGCTGCACGCCCACGAACACGTTCCCCAGCTCGAGCCCCATCACGAAGAGTGAGCGCCCGTCGGAGAGCTGCTTGCCCGGCGCCGGTCCCCACGTGCGCTCGATTTCGGCCAAGTACTTCTCGCGGCGCACGTGATCGTCCACGGCGATCGTGGTGTGCACGTTCGCTGGCGCGCCGTAGCGCTCGCGGTTGCCATTGATGATGCGCTCGCGCAGTTCATCGACGCTCGACGGCAGGTCCACCGTGTAGCCCGCTTCCTTGAGCGAGGCGAGGGTGCGCTGCAGCGACGGGAAGACGGCCAGATACGCGGCGCTGCCCGTGTTGCCCGCATTGGGCGGGAAGTTGAAGAGAATGATCGCGACCTTGCGTTCACTACGCGGCGTGCGCCGCAGGGCTACGAGTCGGGACACCCGCTCGGCGACGCGCTCGATGCGCTCCGGAATCGGTTCCGACGCGGCGGCCGCGCTGCCGTCGGGCGCGCGACCCTTGCCGCCGTACACCGTGGGAACGATGGCCCCGTCGAGCTCGGGAATCGCCACCTGCAGCGTGGCCTGCAGCGGATTGAGGCCGCGCGCGTCGTTGCGCCACTCTTCGATGGTCTGAAACTCGAGCGTCTGCAGCGAGATGTACGGCACGTCGAGTGCTTCGAGCACGACCTGCGCCGCCGCCGAATCGTTGTACGCCGGCCCGCCCACGAGCGAGAAGCCCGTGAGGTTCACCATCGCGTCGATGATGGGACGACCGCTGCGGTCCTTGAAGAAGCGATCGATCGCCGGCCGTGCGTCGAGTGCCGACGCGTACGCGGGAATCACGCGCAGGCCACGTGCCTCGAATGCCTCGATCACGGCCGCATAGTGTGCCGTGTTGCCGGCAAGCAGATACGAGCGACCCACGAGCACGCCCACGGTGCCACGCTCACCACGCTGCGGCAGATCACGTGCCTCTTCCGAGAGCCCGCGCCCGGCGAGGCGCGGATGCCAGACCCCCACTTCCGGATACTGCTCGGGCTCGCGCGGCGCGAGCGCTCCCTTGAGCGCCGCCCGCGGACCGGCCGCGTACCGATCGATCAGGAAGCGCACCATCTGATCGATGTTGCTGTCCGAACCGGCCAGCCAGTACTGCAGCAGCAGCAGATACGCGCGCACATCCTGCGCCGTGCCGGGCACGAACTTGAGGATGGACGGCAGGGTGCGCAGCGCCTTCATCTGGCGCTCGCCGCTCGATTTGCCGTCATCGCGTGAACCACGGAGCTTCTTGAGCAGCGAGATGGGCGAGAACTTCGAGCGCTCCTTCTCGCCGCTCATGTCGAACTTGCCAAGGCGCGTGCACTTCACGAGTTCCGGCGTGCACAGCGCGCACAACACCGCGTCGGCCTGATCGCGACGCGCCTGTACCGCGCCCAGCACTTCCTTAGCGTACTCCTCCTGGAAGAGCTGCGTGCAGGCGATGAAGTTGGCCTGCGCAATGTCCTGCCGTGCGCGCTCGGCCGACGCCGGATCGGATGCCCAGTCCGCCGCCACGTGCATGGCGATGGTGAGCCCCGGCATGTCGCGCGTGAGCGACGTACGCGCGCGCTCGAACGCGTCCGCGAGGTGCGCGTCGAGGGTGACGATCACGAACCGAACCGGAGTGGACGTCATCGTCCCCTTTGCCGATCCCTTACCGAGCATAGTGCGCCTTCGCCTCGTACAACGTGTCCACCGTGATGCGATCGAGACCGTGCTCGATCGCGTACTTCTCCGTATTCCGCTTCGCCTTGCCGCGCACGAAGAACGGGATCTTCTTGAGCTCGCGTTCGGCATCCGGCAGCCACGTCGCGCTCACCACCGCGGCGGCGCTCGTCATCGCCGGTGTGGTCGGCACGATCACCGGCAAGTCCGGCTCCGTGATTTCGGCCACGATCGATGCCGGCTCCGGACGTTCGAACGCCTCGTCCACCGGCGCGACCACAGCAGCCGTGGCGGACGCCCCAGCCGGTGCCCCGCCGTGCACGCTCGCCAGGTGACTCGGGGCTGCCCCATCACCGAACTCGAAGTCCTCGCGGAACATCTGCAGCAAGTGCTCCTCGAGCCCCATCATGAGGGGGTGCACCCACGTGTCGAAGATCACGTTGGCGCCTTCGAAGCCCATCTGCGGTGAATAGCGCGCGGGCACATCCTGCACGTGAATGGGCGACGAGATTACCGCGCACGGCACGCCGAGGCGCTTGGCGATATGCCGCTCCATCTGCGTGCCGAGCACCAGCTCGGGCGCGGCGTCGGCCACCGCCTGCTCCACATCGAGATAGTCGTCGGTGATGACGGGCTCCACCCCGTACTTCGCGCCCAGCTCGCGAATGTCGCGCGCGTACTCGCGGCTGTAGGTGCCAAGCCCGACGATCGTGAACCCGAGCTCCTCGGCGGCAATGCGCGCGGCGGCCTTCACGTGCGTGGCGTCACCAAACACGAACACGCGCTTGCCCGTGAGATACGTCGCATCGACCGAGCGCGAGTACCACGGCAGCAGGGACTGCGACGAGTCCATCGTGGCCTGCCCGATGCGCTCCCGATCGAGGAACGGCTGCACATCGATACCGGCCACCCGTCCCACTTCGAGGATGAAGTCACGCGTCGCACCGATGCCGATCGGCACCGTGCGAACCGTGGGCATGCGGAAGCTGCGCTCCAACCACCGGCAGGTCGTATCGGCGACCTCCGGATACAAGCAGATGTTGAAGTCCGCCTCGGGTATGCGCTGCAGCAGTTCGGGCGTCGCACCCGCGGGTGCCGTGACGTGCACGTCCACACCGAGCGCGTGCAGCAGCCGCGTGACCTCCTTCACATCGTCACGATTGCGGAAGCCGAGCAACGTGCCACCGAGCAGATTCGCGCGCGGCCGGCGATCGCCCGGACGCGGCTCGCGCGTGGTACCGGGCGCCGGCACCTGCGGCAGCAGCAACGTGCGCACGAGATGATAGAACGTCTCGCTCGCGCCCCAGTTCTCCTTCTTGGAGTAGGCGGGCAGTTCGAGATTGACGATCGGAATCGGAATGCCCATCCCCTGCGCGAGCGAACCCGGCTGATCCTGAATGAGCTCGGCCGTGCACGATTCGCCCACGAGCATGGCCTGCGGCTTGAAGCGCTCGTACGCGTCGCGCACACACGTCTTCACGAGTTCGGCCGTGTCGCCGCCGAGGTCGCGCGCCTGGAACGTGGTGTACGTGACGGGCGGGCGGCGATCACGACGCTCGATCATGGTGAACAGCAGATCGGCGTACGTATCGCCCTGCGGGGCGTGCAACACGTAGTGCACGCCCTCCATGCTCGTGGCGATGCGCATCGCGCCCACGTGCGGCGGCCCTTCGTATGTCCAGAGCGTCAGCTGCATGTCGCCGAGATCTCCCTACACCGTGAGCCGCGACGACCGCTCGAGCGGTCGCGCAAAGAGTTCCGCCAGATCCGCAGCCTGGTCGTAGCCGTGAATGGGCGAAAAGACGAGTTCGATCGCCCACTTCGTGCGCAGCCCTTCCGCTTCGAGCGGATTCGCCAACCCGAGGCCGCACACCGTGAGATCGGGACGCGCGGCACGGCAGCGGTCGAGCTGCTTCTCCACATCCTGCCCTTCGCTCAACGTGATCGTACCCGGCAGCAGCGGCAGCTCGGCTTCCATGAGGAGGCGATCGAGATACGGCGTGCCGACTTCGACGAGTTCCATGCCACATTCGTGGTGCATGAAGCGCGCGAGCGGCAGTTCGAGCTGCGAGTCGGGGAAGAAGAACAGCCGCTTGCCCGCGAGCCGCTCACGGAATCGCGCGAGCGCCTTGCTGGCGCGCTCGGCGGGCGCCCGCGTCACCTCGATCACACGCGACTCCGGCACGCCGAACGCCGACGCGGCGGCGCGCAACCACGCATTGGTGCCCTGCACGCCAAACGGATAGGGCGACGACAGCAGCGTTGCCCCGCGCGCCTGCAGGGCACGCACGGTTTCGCTCACGAACGGCTGCGCGAGCAAGAGCCGCGTGTTCGGCCCGATGGGCGGCAGCTCGCGCGCGCGACGCGGCGGGAAGAAGTGCACCGGCCCGATGCCGAGTTCACGGAACAGCCGAGTGAACTGATCTTCGACCACATCGGCGAGCGTGCCCACAACCAGCAGCTCGGGCGTGGTGCTCGTGCTCGCCGGCAGATGCGGCACCATGCTCTTGAGGCACGTGTCTTCGCCCTGCGTGAACGTCGTCTCGATGCCGCTCCCCGAGTAATTGAGGATGCGGACGCGCGGGAAGAAGCGCTCGTTCAGGCGCTCGGCCGCACGGCTCAGATCGAGCTTGATGACCTCCGAGGGACACGATCCCACGAGGAACAGCGTCGCGATATCGGGGCGTCGCGCGAGCAGCTGCTCCACGCAGCGATCGAGTTCGTCGTTCGCGTCGGCGAGACCGGCAAGATCGCGCTCGCCCAGGATGGCGGTCCCGAACCGCGGCTCGGCGAAGATCATGACGCCGGCGGCACTCTGCACGAGATGCGCGCAGGTACGCGACCCCACCACCATGAAGAACGCGTCCTGCATCTTGCGGTGGAGCCACACGATGCCCGTGAGCCCACAAAAGACTTCCCGCTGCCCACGCTCCTTGAGCACTGGCAACTGCGTCGCGTTGGAGGCGGGCGCGATGGGCAGATCGGTGCAACCGCCGCGTACGGGCAACGGAATGGTCGCGGTCATGCTGTGGCTCCCGCTGTCGCCTGGGCCGTGGCCGCCATCTCGGCCTCCATGCGTCGCGCGGCCTTCAACTTGAGCAGGAACTGGATGGCGTTGACCGTATAGATGACGTACGCCACGAGCGCGATGGTGAGATTGACGCGCGGATCCCAGCCGGCGAAGAGGCCCCAGAGGTACGCCGTGTGCACGGCAATCACGCCGAAGCTCACGACGTCTTCCCAGAAGAACGCTTCGTGGAAGAGATACTGGTCGAACACCACCTTCTCCCAGATCGCGCCCGTCACCATGATGACGTAGAGGAAGATGGTCTTCACGATCACGCTCACGTTGGCCGCGAGGAGCCCCTCCCCCGTCTTCAGGTAGCGAAGGACGAGGACGACCGAGATGAGCATCGCGAAGAGCTGAAGCGGCGCGAGAATGCCCTGGACGAGCGTCCATTTGGTCTCATCGCGGCGCTTGCGCTGCTCTGGCGTATACAATGGCTTGCGCACACGGCCCGACCGACTGCGCGGGGCAGACGCGTCCGGTGTGGTGCGCGAGGGCTCGTGGTGGGTCACCACGGATGCCGCCGACGCGTCGTCCTGGTCAGGCCGACGCGCGGTGGGGGAGTGAACTACAGTCATGTGCCGCCTCTTCCGGGGGTTCGCAACCCAGATAGGCTGACGATACGCCCGTGCGCAGCATGTTGTCAAGCAAAGTTTACGTCAGGTTTTCTTGACAACTCCGCCCCCGCGACCCATACTGCCGCTCAGCTTTCCTATTTACCTGTCGGCTCACGCCCGATCCCGTCCCCTCGGCGATGTTCCGCCCCCTCTCCGCAGCGATGGCCTCGAACGCGATGTCGCGTCCCGAGCCGGTGCACCGCACGGTGTCGCCGCCGAGCCCGCCGCGCGATGGCGGGACGCTCGACCGGGAGGTCACGCGAGTGGTCGCGTCCGATCGCATTCCCGAAACACCGATGGCTCACCAGACCAGTTCGGCGTCGATGCCGACCTCGCGTGGCGCTCGCCAGATCGGCGCGCCCGACGTCTTTGACTTCGTCACCGCCGTCCTGGGCGCGGACGACGCCGCCGCCGCCTCGCTCGTGCAGGGGCTCCTGGCCGACGCGGTCAGCGTTGAGGCAATCTACCTCGACCTCCTGGCCCCCGCCGCCCGCGAACTTGGCACGCGCTGGGAAGAAGATGAATGCAGCTTCGTCGATGTGACCGTCGCCATGGGGCGCGTCCATCGCGTGCTGCGGGAGTTGAGTCAGGCCTTCCAGGCGGAAGGGCCGTCCTCCAATCAGGCCGGACAGATCCTGCTCACCCGGAGTTCCTCATCCGCGAGGGGTTCCGCGTGCACGTCGGGAGCCCCTGGGCCGAGGCCGACCTGCTCGACCTCATCCGCACGGAATGGTTTGACGTGGTGGGCTTCTCGGCGGGCTGTGAGAGCCGACTCTCCACCATGAAGCGCGAGATCCAGCGCCTGCGCGCGGTGTCGTGCAATCCGCAGCTGCAGGTGCTCGTGGGAGGCCAGGTGTTCTCGCTCGACCCGTCGCTGGTGGAGCGGGTGGGCGCCGACGGCTGGGCCCGTGACGCCGCCTCGTCGGCCGACACCGTGCGCGCGCTCTGCGCCGCGGCCGGTCGCTCCACGTTCCAGTCTGGCGCGACCGCGTGAAACCCTTCGATCCGTCGGATCCGGCCTACGACGCCCTGGGCGCCAGCGCCGCCGCGAACATGCTCGCGGTGACTGGTGACATCACGGTGCTCGTGGACCCGACGGGCGTCGTGCGCGACGTCTCCGTCGCGCCGCAGGACGTTGCGGCCGACCTCTCCAAGGAATGGGTCGGCCGTCCCTTCCCCGAGACCGCCACCGCCGACACGCGACTCAAGGTCGAGACGCTGCTCCGCGAAACGGTCACGCGCGGTGTCTCGAAGCGTCGACAGGTCAACCATACCACGACGGCCGGCGCCGAGCTCCCTATCGCCTACACCGCGGTCCGTGTCGGCAAGGACGGCTCGGTGATCGCCGTCGGGCGCGACATGCGACACTTGTCGTCGCTGCAGCAGCGCCTCGTCGAAGCGCAGCAGGCCATGGAGCGCGACTATTGGCGGCTGCGGCACGTCGAGACGCGCTATCGGCTGCTCTTCCAGCTCGCGAGCGATGGCATTCTGGTGGTGGACGCGGCGTCCATGAAGGTGCTCGACGCCAACGCGGCCGCTGGTCAGGTGTTTGGTGATCTCAGCGAACGCCTCGTGGGGCGGATCTTCCCCTTCGATCTGCCGGGGGCCACCGCGCGGGCGCTGGACGACTTGATCGCCGCCGCGCGCTCCGCTGGTCGCGCCGGCGACATCACGCTCGCGCTCGCCCCGGGGGAGTCGCCGTGGAACGTGTCCGCCTCCTGCTTCCGTCAAGAGTCGGCCACGCTGCTGCTCATCCGGTTCTCCGCGGCCATCAGCGACGCTCGCGCAAAGCTCGAGGCGGAGGCCAAGAGCCGCTTGCGGCAGCTCATCGAGCGGTCGCCGGACGGCTTCGTCGTGACCGATCTCGATGGGCACATTCTCGAAGTGAACCGCGCCTTCCTCGATGTGGCGGAGCTCGCCACCCCCGAGCAGGCGCGTGGGCAGCTGCTGTCCACGTTCATCGGACGACCGGGGGCGGATTTCCCGGTGTTCGTGTCCATGCTCAAGAAGCACGGCGCCGTCCGACTGGTGGCCACGGCCGCGCGTGGCTCGCACGGGGCGTCCACCGAGGTGGAGGTGTCGGCGGTTTGGGTGCACGACGCCGACGAGCCCTGCATCGGCTTCACCATGCGCGACATCGGTCGCCGGCTCGCGGTCGGGCCGCAGGGCGCGCGCGATCTGACCCGCGCGGTGGAAGAGCTGACCTCCCTGGTGGGACGGGTCACGCTGCGCGACCTGGTGCGCGACACGGTCGATCTGGTGGAGCGGCATTTCATCGAGGCTGCCCTGGAGCTCACGAACGACAACCGGACGTCGGCCGCCGAGG
>JALOPN010000234.1 GCA_025453875.1 Gemmatimonadaceae bacterium
GTTCCGACCGGCCGAGTTCCTCGTCGATCTCGCGACACTCGCCGCACCGGCGCGCGGTGGCGATACGCTGCGCGCACGTGTGTCGGCCCGTTACCTGTTTGGCGGCGCGATGACCGGCGCCGGTGTGCAGTGGTCGCTCACGCGTGAGCCGTTGCCAAGCTGGGAGCTGGGCATCGCGGGCATGGACGAATGGATGCTCGGTGACAACGACGATGGGTGGGCCGGCGCCGACAGCGATGAGGGGACGGAGTTCATCGCGAGCGGCAACGATTCACTCGGCCCCGACGGTTCGCGCGTGCTGGCGGTGCCCACGCCGCAGCTCGTGCCAGGACGTGCGATGCGCCTTACGCTCACCACCAACGTGGCGGACGTGAACCGGCGTGTCGTGGGTGCGCGGGCCACCTCGGTGATGCATCCGGCCGATGCCTACATCGCGGCGCGTGTTCCGGGCAATGACTGGTTCTGGCGCACCAATGTGGATCGCACCATCGAGGTCGCGTCGGTACGACCCGATGGCGAACGCACCGCCGGACTCGTGGTGAGCGGTGCGCTCGTGCGGCGTGAGTGGCATCGGGTGTCGCGCGTGCGCGATGGCATCACGGAGGAGATTGGCGAGTGGGTGGCCGATACGGTCGCGCGCTGCCGCGTCACGACCACGCGCACCACTGTACCCTGCACCTTGCGACCGCAGAAGGGCGGCGCGCATTCCGTGATTCTCACGGCGCGCGATGCGGGAGGCCGCGAAGTGCGCACGGCGTTCACGCGGTGGGTGGCCGGTCCCGACTGGGTGCCGTGGAACGATGACAATCAGCTCAAGCTGGACGTCGTGGCAGATCGTGCCCGTTACGCCCCTGGCGATACCGCCACGCTCATGTTCGTCACGCCGTTCACGAACGCCGAAGCGTGGATCACCGTGGAGCGTGAAGGGATCCTGTCGCAGCAGCGGCTGCGCCTCACCTCAGGCACCACGACATTCCGCCTGCCGATCACGGAAGCGCACGCGCCGAACGTGTTCGTGTCCATGCTCGTCGCGCGGGGCCGTTCGCAGAAGCCCGGTACCATTGGTGATCCGGGCCGACCCACCATTCGCGTCGGCTACGCGCAGCTGCGTGTGGCTCCCGATGTGAAGCGTCTGCAGGTGAGCGTGCAGCCGGAACGTACGCAATACCGGCCGGGCGACAGCGCGCGCATCGACGTCGCCGTACGCGATGCCGCAGGTCGTGGCGCGGCGGGTGAAGTCACACTCTGGGCCGTGGATGAAGGTGTGCTCTCGCTCACCGGCTACCGGACGCCCGATCCGCTCGACCTGCTCTATCAACCGCGGGGGCTCGGCATGCTGCTCGGCAGTTCGCTCGCCAACGTGGCGCCACAACTTCCGGCTGGCGAAAAGGCGCGGCGTGCGCCTGGTGGTGGTGGTGGCGACGGTGGTGACGACATCCTGCGCTCGCGTTTCCGCTCCACGGCGTTTTTCCTTGGCAGCGTGCGCACCGATGCGAACGGCGTGGCGCGAGCCACCGCGATGCTGCCGGACAACCTCACCACCTTCCGCGTGATGGCAGTGGCGATCACGCGCTCCGATCGCTTCGGCAGCGGTGACGCACCACTGCTCGTGACGCGACCGCCGAAGGCGCCAGCGGTAGCGTGCGCGTTGCCGCGCAGGTTGTTGGCGCGAAGCTCGATGGCCGCAACCGGCGCGATGTGCGCGTCGACTCGGGGCGCGGCGTGGAGGTCCGCTTCCCGGCGCGCATCCCCGTGGGTGATACGGTGCGCTTCCGGTTCGACGCCACCGGCGGCCGCGATCGTGACGCCGTACAGCTCACACTCCCGGTGCGTCCCGCATCTCGCCCCGTGCTCGTGGCCGCGTCCGCGATGGCGCGGGATCGCGCCACGCTGTCACTACCGCTGCTCGACGCACCCGATCATGCGCGCTCGACGCTTGCGATCACGCTGGGCGCATCGCCACTCACGTTGGTGCAAGGTGCGTTGCCGAGTGTGCGCGCCTACCCGTGGCAGTGCACCGAGCAGATCGGCAGTACGGCGCTCCCGTTGCTCGCCCTGCTCGACGCGGACCTCGCGCCGGCCACCGCGCGCGCGGATCTCGCCGCCACCGTGCGCGCGCTGCAACAACGCCAGCGCTACGACGGCGGCATCGGCTACTGGAGCAGCAGCGACTGGACCACGCCGTGGCTGTCGGCACACGCCGCGCTCACGCTCACCGCAGCGCGCGACGCGGGACTGCGCGTCGATTCCCTCGTGCTCGGCCGGCTCGCCGACTATCTCACGCAGGCCGCCGGTGAAGCGATCGAAGCGTATGCGCCGGAACGTGGGCGCACGCCGGTCTCGCGGCGTCATTCGTCGACCGCGCTCATTCGCACGGAATACGTGGCGGCCGCCGAGGCGCTGCGTGCGCTCGGTCGCCCCGATGTCTCGCTCGAGAATGATCTCCTGCGCGAGGCCGCGCAGCTCACGCCCGCCGATCGCGCGCGACTCGCGCGCGTGATCGCCGAGCGTGGTGATCGAGCGCTGGCGCGACCATTGCTGGAGTCGCTGTGGCGTCGTGTCGTGCGCGACGACGATCGTGCGTGGCTCCCCGATTCGCTCAATCGCGACGGTTTCTACTTTGCGTCGCCGCTGCGTGGCACCGGCGAACTGCTCCGCGCAACGCTCGCGGTCGATCCGGACCACCCACTGGTGGGTCCGCTGGTGGCGCAGGCCGTGCGTGATGCCCGCGCCGGCAGCGGCTGGTTCGGTGTGACCACCGATCTCGCCACGATCGTGCGCGCCTTCGCGGTGTTGCACGAACGCCAGGCGCAGGCCGCCGATCGTGGCGTGCAGATCAGTGTGAATGGACGCCGCGTACTCGACCTCGCCGCACGCGCACCCGGCGTGCGCGGCGCGCGCGACACGACCTTCACGCTCGCTGCGTTGGCGTCACGTGCGCGCCCCGAGCGCGGTGATACGCTGCGGCTCGACGTCAGCGCCGTCGGCGACGGGCCCGCGCTCTACGTGAGTACGTCGCTGCGCATCGTGCCACGCACGCCTCCCGACCGACCGCTCGATCGTGGCCTGCAACTCGAACGGTGGACCGAGTCCTTCGAGACCGGAGCACCCATCACTTCGGTGAACGCGGGTGATCTGGTGCGCGTGAAGGTGCGCCTCACCGTGCCCGCGGAACGCGCGTTCGTCACGGTCGAGGACCCGCTGCCGGCCGGCCTCGAACCGGTCGATCTGTCGTTGCGCACCGCGCTCCTCACCGCCGTGGCGCCACGCGCCGGTGAGACGCCCGTGGGCGTGCGGACGTCCGAGTGGTACGGCGACGAAGGCGATCCGCTCACCGCGTGGAGCTTTGGCCGATGGGACGCGGGATACTGGACGCCATTCGAGTATCGCAACTTGCGCGATGACCGCGTGACGTGGTCGGCCACGACGGTGTTCCCGGGACGCTACACGCTGTCGTATCTCGCGCGTGCCACGGTGCCCGGACGCTTCGTGCGACCGCCCGCCTTCGCCGAAGAGATGTACGATCCGTCGGTGTTCGGGCGAACCGAAGGCGGCGTCTTCACCATCGTGGCCCCGCGATGAGTTCTCCGCTGCAACGCCTGCGTCAGCGCCTGACGATGCGACGCGTCCACGCGTGGCCCTCGGCCACGCGGATGCGCCGTGCCGTGGCGTGGACCGGTGCCACGTGCGCGCTCGCGGCGTGCGCAATGACCGCCTGGGTGCTCACCCCACCCGACGCGGCCCTCCTCGCGAAACCTGCGGCGCTCGGCGTCACCCTCACCGACCGCGACGGCGTCCCGTTGCGTGATACACGAGCACCGGACGGCTCACGCTGGCGCTGGCGATCGCTCGATGAGATCGATCCCCTCGTGGCGAGTGCGTTCATCGCCGCCGAGGATCGAGGCTTCTACGGTCACCATGGTATCGCATGGCGCGGACTCGCGCGCGCGACACGAGACAATCTGCTCGCGGGTCGCGTGGTCTCGGGTGCCAGTACGATCAGCATGCAGGTCGCGCGACTGCTGCACGACCTGCCACGCGGCTGGATCGGCAAGCTGCGACAGGTGGCGTGGGCAGTTCGCCTCGAGCAACACCTGACCAAGCAGCAGCTGCTGGAGCAGTACCTCAATCGTGTGCCGCTCGGTCAGGGGACGATCGGTGTCGAAGCAGCCGCGCAGCTCTACTTCGGCACGAGCGCCGGACGGCTCGGGGCTGGACGCGCCGCACTCCTGGCCGGCATCGCGCGCTCTCCGGCGCGAGACAATCCCCTCGCATCACCAGACCGTGCGGCGACCCGGCGCACCCGTGTACTCGCGCAGCTCGAGGCGAACGGCACGCTGCGCACCGACGAGCGAGCGCTCGCGGCTGCGGAGCCCGTGTTGGCGACCACTCGCCGTGGCGCCGTGTTTCGTGCCCCGCACTTCACCACGCGTGTGCTCGCGGCACTCGACAGTGCACGTGAGTCGGCCGCCGGTGCCGACGCCGCAGTCGCCCCGCTGCTGCCGACACGCGACCAGCCCCTCGCGTCGCCTCGCGTGCGCACCACCCTCGACCTCGCATTGCAGGACGCGATCGAAGCCGATGTACGTCAGGTCGTGGCGTCACTCGCCGAGCTGCGCGTACAGCACGCGGCGGCCGTCGTGCTCGATAACGCATCGGGCGACATCCTCGCGTGGGTGGGCAGCCCCGACTTCGCCGGCGAACGGGGTCAGGTGGACATGGTGGTCTCGCGCCGCCAACCCGGCTCGGCGCTCAAGCCGTTCCTCTACGCGCTTGCGTTCGAACGCGGGTACAACGCGTACGATGTGCTGGCCGACATCCCAACCACGTGGATGACATCAACCGGTCCGTACGCGCCACGCAACTACGATCGGCGGTTCCGTGGACCCGTGCGTGCGCGCGTCGCGCTGGCGAGCTCGCTCAACGTACCGGCCGTGCAGCTGGCCGATGGCCTCGGCGCATCGAGCCTGCTGGCCGTGTTGCACCGCGCCGGTTTCGCCTCCCTCCGCCGCTCCGCCGATCACTACGGACTCGGACTGGCACTCGGCAACGGCGAAGTGACGCTGC
>JALOPN010000235.1 GCA_025453875.1 Gemmatimonadaceae bacterium
ACCACGTCGCCTCGCGCTCGCCGTCGTCCTGATGGCGGTCGTCCTCGTCATCACGCCGATTCTCTTCCCCTCCGCCCCCACCACGCCGGCGGGGAGCGGTGTCACCGACAGCGCCGCACTCGCCGCGTCGGGTGCCGCGATGAGCGGTGCGGCCGAGCTGCAAACCGAAGCCGGTCCCGCGGGTGCGGCGTCGCAGGCCACCGCCACGCCGGGTGCTGGCGCGAGTGCACCGGTGGCCGTGATGACGGCGGCCGATTCCACCGCGCTGCCCGCGCCCGTGCGCATCGACACCAGCGCGGTCGAGACGCCGCTCGCGACGTATCGCGTGTCGTCCCTCGGTGCCGCGCTGATCTCGGCCGAGATGCGGCGCTACCAGGCGCTCGGTCCGCGCGGCCAGCGCACCGAACAGCCCGTGGAGTTCGCACGCAGCGGTGACGCGCTGCTCGCGTACCGCCTCGTGTTTCCCGGTGGCGATACGGTGAACCTCTCGCGCGTGCCGTTCACGAGCAGTCGGAGCGAGGTGGAGGGTCGCACGCGCCTGCGCTACGTCGCGCAGGTCGCGCAGCGCGAGATCGCGATCACGTACAGCGTGCGCCCCGACAGCTATCGGTTTGACGTGACCGCCACGGCCACCGGACCGAACAGCGATGGCTATCTGCTCGTGTCGCTGCCGCCGGGCTTCCGGTCGAGTGAAGCGGACAGCACGGAAGACGCGACGCATCTGTCGTACGCGTTCAAGCCGGAAGGTCGCGGTGCCGATCGCATCGATTTCGCGAAGCTCGATCCGGGTGAGCGATTCCTCAAGCAGGGACCGTTCACCTGGGCCGTCGCCAAGAACAAGTACTTCCTGCTCGGCGTGCTCGCGCCGGAAGCGCAGCCCGGGTTTGTCGAACTCGATGTGACGGGCGGCGCGCTCACCGGCAAGCAGGCCACGCGCGCGACCGGACATGTGGTGCTCAACCTGCGCAACGGCGCGAGTGCGTTCGAGGTGTATGCCGGTCCGCAGGAGTTCCGCCGCATGGTGGCGATGGGGCGCGAGTTCGAGAGTGCGAATCCGTACGGCGGCTTCATGCAGGGGATCATCCAGCCGTTCGCGACGCTGGTGATCAAGACGCTGCTGTGGATGAAGGAGCGCGCCGGGCTCAGCTATGGCTGGGTGCTCGTGCTGTTCGGTGTGGCGGTGCGTCTCATTCTGTGGCCGGTGAATCAGCGGGCCATGAAGACGTCGCTGCAGATGCAGCAGATCCAGCCCGAGATCCAGGCGGTGCAGGCCAAGTACAAGGGCGACCCGCAAAAGATGCAGGCGGAAGTGATGAAGGTGTACGCGGACTACGGGTTGAGCCCGTTCAGTTCGCTCACCGGCTGTCTGCCGATGTTCATTCCGCTGCCGGTGTTCTTCGCGCTCTTCTTCGTGTTCCAGAACACGATCGAGTTCCGCGGCGTGCCGTTCCTGTGGCTCCCCGACATCTCGCTCAAGGATCCGTTCTACATCCTGCCCATCGTGGTGGCGCTCACCGCGTTTCTCGTGTCGTGGATCGGTCTGCGCAGCACACCCGACAACCCGCAGGCGCGGTTGATGACGTTCCTGCTGCCGGCGATCATGCTGGTGTTCTTCATCAACTTCGCGTCGGGGCTCAACCTCTACTACGCCGTGCAGAACATCGCGTCGTTGCCGCAGCAGTGGCTCATCGCGAAGGAGCGCGCGAAGGTGAAGCCGCGCGTGGCCGGCGCAGCGGCGGCGCCCACGCCCAAGCCCGGCGGTCCGCCCAAGGATCGCGGACCGAAGCGCCTCTCGTGAGGGGATGAACATCCAGGGCAGTGGACCGGGCGGCGATGAGACCATCGTCGCCCTTGCCACACCGCCCGGGCGCGGTGCGCTCGCGCTGGTGCGCGTGAGTGGTGCGCGTGCGCTCGACGTATTGCGCGCGCTGACGGGGCGTGTGAGTTTCGCGCCGCGCATGGCGACGCACGTGACGCTGCGTCATCCGCGTGATGGGACCGCGCTCGACGATGCGCTCGTGACGTGGTTTCCCGCGCCGCGCTCATTCACGGGTGATGACACCGCCGAGCTGTCGGTGCACGGTGGCCACGCGGTGGTGCACGCGGTGCTCGCGGCGTGTGTGGCGGCGGGCGCGCGACCGGCCGAGCCCGGGGAGTTCACGCGCCGCGCGCTGTTGGCCGGCAAGGTGGACCTGCTGCAGGCCGAAGCGATTGCCGATCTCATCGACGCGAACACGCAGGCCGCGCATCGTGTCGCGCTCGCGCAGCTCGACGGCGGGCTCTCGCGGCGGCTCGACGCGCTGCGGTCGGCGTGTCTCGAGGTCGAGGCGCTGCTCGCCTACGACATCGATTTTCCCGAGGAAGACGACGGCCCGATATCGCCCGCGCGCATCGTGGCGGCGGTGGACACGCTCGTGTCGTCGCTCGATGCGTTGTTGGCGACGGTGCCCGCGGCGGCGCTCGCGCGTGATGGCGCCATCGTGGTGCTCGCGGGCGCGCCCAACGCGGGCAAGAGTGCGCTGTTCAACGCGCTGAGTGGGGAAGCCCGGGCGCTCGTCACCGAGGTGCCAGGCACGACGCGCGACGCGCTGGAGGTCACGATCGACACGCCCGGGGTGCCGCTGCGCCTGGTCGATACCGCCGGTCTGCGCGAGACCGACGATGTGGTGGAGCGACTCGGCATCGAGGTGAGCGCGCGGTGGTTGGCGCGGGCGCACGTGGTGCTGGCGTGCGGCGAGACGCCGGCGGCGGTGCTGGCGGTGGCCGATGCGGTGCGGGGGGTGTTGCCGGCGGCGCGGCACGATGCGCCGATGGTGGGGGTGGTGACGAAGGTGGATGCGACGCGGGATGCGACATTTGGTGCGACGCACGATGCGACATCGGTTGCGACATCGGATGCGACACCAAATGCGACATCGAATGCGACACGCGATGCGACATTACAGGCGTCGGGCGTGGTGGCGTGGGTGGAGACCAGCGCCGAATCGGGCGCCGGGCTGGCCGAGCTGCTCGCGGTGGTGCAGCGCGAGATGACGGCGCGTTACGGGGCGATCACGCCCGAGGTGCCGCTGCTCACGCGCGAACGGCATCGCGTGGCGGTGGCCGAGGCGCGGGCGGAGCTCGACGCGTTCCGCGCGGCGTGGGCGAGTGGCGCGGGGGTGCCGGCGGTGGTGGCCGCCGTGCACGTGCGCGCGGCGGTGGAGGCGCTCGACGTGGTGATCGGTGCGGTGAGCGTGGACGACGTGCTCGACCGGCTGTTCGCGAGCTTCTGTGTGGGGAAGTAGTTCGCGTCAGGCGGTGAGCAGGGCCGCTGGAATCACCGCGATCCCGTCCGGTCGGCGATAGGCGTGCGAGCCTGTGGTGATGACCGCCGCGTCGAGCAGGTCGGCGCCAAGTTGTGTCTGCAGCCAGTGCAGGTGCTGCACATCCCGATCCTCGACGACTGCCGACAGCTTCACCTCGAGCGCGACGACGCGACGATCATCGCGTTCGACGATGAGATCGATTTCGTGTCGTCCGTCGTGCGTGCGCAGGTGATGCACGCGGGCCTCGGCCGTTTGTGCGTAGACACGCATGGACAGCGTGACGAGTGACTCG
>JALOPN010000236.1 GCA_025453875.1 Gemmatimonadaceae bacterium
CCGAACTTCTTGCCCGACTGCATGAGCGAGTAGATCTGGTGCACCTTGTCGTCGCGAATGAGCGCGCGGATCGCGGGCGTCACCACGAGGATCTCGGCGGCCATCGCGCGGCCGCGCCCCGACAGCTTCGGGAGCAGCGTCTGCGTGACGATCCCCTCGAGCACGAACGCGAGCTGGGCCCGCACCTGCGACTGCTGATGGCTCGGGAAGACGTCGATGATGCGATTGATCGCCTCGGCCGCGCTGTTCGTGTGCAGCGTGGCGAACACGAGGTGACCGGTTTCGGCGATGGTGAGCGCGGCCTGGATCGTCTCCAGGTCACGCATTTCGCCGATCAGGATCACGTCGGGGTCTTCACGCAGCGCGTACTTGAGTGCGGAGGCGAAGCTCTTCGTATCGGCCCCGACTTCGCGCTGGTTGATGATGCAGCTGCGGTGCCGGTGGATGAACTCGATCGGATCTTCGACCGTGATGATGTGACCACGCCGCTCCGTGTTGATCTTGTCGATCATCGCGGCGAGCGTGGTCGACTTGCCGGAGCCGGTGGGGCCGGTGACGAGCACCATGCCGCGCGGCTTCTCGGCCATCGCGCCAATCACGGCCGGCAGCTGCAGCTCGTCGAACGTCTTGATCTGGAACGGAATCTGACGGATGACCATGCTCACGCAGCCGCGCTGCCGGAACACGTTGCCACGGAAGCGCGACAGGTTCTGAATGCCGAACGAGAAGTCGAGCTCGTCCTCCATTTCGAACCGCTTCTTCTGGTTTTCCGTGAGCACCGAGTAGGCAAGCGTCAGCGTGTCGCGCGGCTGCAGCACATGCTCCACGCCCGAGTTCACGATGTCACCGTCGATGCGCAGCTTGGGGCGATCGCCGGCCGTGATGTGCAGGTCGGAAGCGTCCCGCTCGATCATTTCGTCGAGCAGGCTGCGAAGCGAGATGGCGGGGGCGGTGGCGGCAGCAGTCATGCGGGGCGTTCGGGTCGTGGCGCAGCGTCGCGCCGGGTCCGTGGCATTGACGAGCAGTCGGGGACCGGGAAACGCCCGGACACGGCTGACGACAGGGATCGTGACGGGCTCGTCCGCCGGTGTGACGCGGGCGCGTCACCCACCGGCGCGACGGGCCGCCTCACGCGCTCGTTTCGCGAATCACTTGTTCCAGCGTGGTCAGGCCCTTGAGCACCTTGAGCCAGCCGTCCATGCGGAGGGTGAGCATCCCCTCCTTGATGGCCTCGTCCTTCAGCACCTGCGAGTCGGCGTTCTGCACCACGAGCTTCTTGATGTGGTTGGTCATGAACATGACCTCGTACAGACCCTGACGACCCTTGAGGCCGGTGCCGTTGCAGGTATCGCAGCCACGCCCCTTGAAGAACGGGAGATCCACCACGCGCGTGTCGAGCGAGAGGTTCTCGAGGAACGGCACGGCTTCCTTCGTGGCCTTGCGCTTCGCGTCCTGCAGCGCCTCTTCGGTGAAGCGCAGGTCCCGCATGGTGGTCTCACGCGTGACCTTGGCGCCCGTGAGCTCGGCGTCGTCCGGCTCGTACTTCGTCTTGCACTTCGGGCAGATGCGGCGCACGAGGCGCTGCGCCAGAATCGCGTTGAGCGCCGACGCCACGTTGAACGGTTCGAGCCCCATGTCGAGCAGACGCGTCAGCGTTTCCGGCGCCGAGTTCGTGTGCAGCGTGCTCATCACGAGGTGCCCCGTGAGCGCGGCCTTGATCGCGATGCCGCCCGTCTCGAGGTCACGAATCTCACCGAGCATGATGATGTTCGGGTCCTGCCGCAGGAACGCCTTGAGCGCGGCCGCGAACGTCATGCCGATCTCGTTGCGCACCTGCACCTGATTGATGCCGAACAGGTTGTACTCGACCGGGTCCTCGGCCGTCATGATGTTCGTGTCCATCGTGTTGATCTTGGACAGCGCGGAGTACAGGGTCGTCGTCTTGCCCGACCCCGTGGGCCCCGTCACGAGCACCATGCCGTACGGATTGGAGATGGCTTCCATGAACTCGCGCTCGGCGCGCGGCTCGATGCCGAACGTCTCGAGATCGAGCGTCAGGTTGCCCTTGTCGAGAATACGCAGCACGACCTTTTCGCCGAACAGCGTGGGGAGCGTGCTCACGCGGAAGTCGATGACCTTGCTGCCCACCTTGAGCTTGATGCGGCCGTCCTGCGGCACGCGACGCTCGGCGATGTTGAGCGAGGCCATGATCTTGAAGCGCGAGATCAGCGCGGCCTTCATCTTCGCGGGCGGCTTCATGATCTCCTGGAGCGCACCGTCGATACGGTAGCGCACCCGGAGCTCGTGCTCGAAGCACTCGAAGTGGATGTCCGACGCCCCGCGCGTCACGGCGTCCGACAGGATCGCGTTGAGCAGCTTGACGACCGGCGCGTCCTCGACGGCCGCGGCGAGCGCACTGACGTCGGCCTCCTGCTCCTGCGCCTCCAGCAGTTCGACGTCGTCTTCCGCACCGGCGATATCCTGCAGCAGCGTCTGCATCTGCTGGTCGTTCGCCTCGTAGTGCTTCTCGATCGCGGTGCGAATCGAGAACTCACCGGCGAGCACCGGCACGATGTCGTAGCGGGTGATGAACTTGAGGTCATCCACCACGCCGAGGTTCGTGGGATCGGCGATGGCCACGGTGAGCTGGCGCCCGTCGCGCTTGAGCGGCAGCACCGAGTGCTTGGACGCGACATCCGCCGGCACCAGCTTGAGGAGCCGCGTATCCACCTCGAAGCGCGACAGATCGACCGCCGGCATGCGATGCTGTCGGGCGAGCACCCGCAGAATCGCCGTTTCCGTCACGAAGCCGAGCTTGACGAGCGTGTAGCCGAGGCGCTGCCCGCCACTCGTGGCGTCCTGCTGCGCCTTGGTGAGCTGCTCATGGTTGAGCACGCCCTCGCGGACGAGGAGCTCACCCAGCCGATCGGGGGCGGCGGCAGGTTTCGGGACGACGGGAGCAGCCATGGACGGAAGGATCGAGGCGTGGTGATGCGGCCCCCTGTGGCGCGCCCGCCTACCGGGGGGTCGCGGCCACACGGGATGTGCCGTGTAATGGACGGAACCCGGGGGAAAACGTCACGTGCTCGGCCAACCGCGCAGCCGTGGCCGGACCGATGCCGCGCACACGCTGCAACCCCTCCAGCGAGCCGAAGGGACCGAGGGAATCGCGACTGGCGACGATGCGGGCGGCGAGTGCGGGTCCCACGCCCGGCAACCGGTCGAGCTCTTCGAGACTCGCCAGGTCGGGGTTCACGATGACCGGATCGGCGTCGGTGTGCCGGTCGACCGATGCCGTGGTGCCGGACGAGCGCCTGCTCCGGCGTGGCGGCGCCTCGCGCGTGCGGGCGCGCAGGCTGTCCACGGCGGCCGCCTGCGCAGCCAGCGCGTCGGCCGACCCCGGTGGCGCGCTGCCCACCACCGCCTGTTCGAACGCGCGCGCCTGCATGAAGCGCGCGCCACCCCCGAGGGCGGCCACGAGGGCAAGGAAGGCGATGGCCTGACGTTCGGCGGGCGTGGGCATGGACACACCATGCCACGGCACGTCGCGTAACGCGTCACCAAAT
>JALOPN010000237.1 GCA_025453875.1 Gemmatimonadaceae bacterium
TCTTCCGTCCCCCGGATGCCGTGCTCCGGCGAGAAGAGCGCCACGAGCTGCACGTTGGCTTTCTTCGCCCGCTCGTCTTCCCAGAGCAGGTCGACCGTGCTGCGCCCCTTCTCGTCGAGCCCCGTCTGATTGGTGATGAGCCCGACCTTCTTGCCACGAATCAAGCCGATGGAGTCGCTCAGCAACACGCTGATCCCGGGCCGCACCGTGCGATCGACCGCGGGGGGCTGCCCCGGACGGGTTGACGGCGAGGGGTTGCACGCGAGCGCGCTGCATGCGACGCTCACGGTGAGCAGCAGCGCGCGGGCGGTCGCCTGACGCCGTCCACTCCTCAGCCAGCGCGTCGCGGTGGCGCGTCCGCTCCGTCCATCCCGTCCTCCATCATGCCCCTGCCGCACGCTCCCCTCGCTGTGTTGAACGTTGGCCCACGCCGCGCCACCGCCGCCGCGACGGCTTCGCGGTCCCGCTTAACCCCTGCCCTGCTCCTCACCGGGCTGACGCTCGCCGGCGGTTGTACCCAGCCCCGCGCGGCCACGTCGCCGGCGGCGACGGCCACCACCACCGCCGATCGCGCGGCGTCCGTACCGGGACCGCTCGCCCTGTCGCCCGAGGTGCCACTGCCGGCGGCACACCGCGCCTGGATCGAAACTACGCTCGGATCGCTCTCGGTGCGCGAACGCGTGGCGCAGATGGTGATGATCTGGGTCCTCGTCACTCGGCTCGCCCATCGAAGTGGCCGCCAAGGTGAACTATCTGCAGGCGCGCTCGAAGCTGCCGCTGCTCGTGGCCTCCGACGTGGAACCGGGACTCGGCCGTCTCGAAGGCGGCGTCTTCGCGACCTCGCTGATGGGCGCGGGCTCGGCGACGGTGTTGCCGAGCAACATGGCGATCGGCGCGGGTGGCCTCGACGCCGACGCCGAGGCGGCGGGCCGCATCACGGGCCGTGAGTCGCGCGCCATCGGCATTCATCTCGCCTTCGCGCCCACGGTGGATGTCAACAACAATCCATCGAATCCCGTCATCAACACGCGATCGTTCGGCGAGCGACCGAGCGAGGTCGCGCGACTGTCGGCCGCCTTCGTGCGCGGCGTGCAATCGGGTGGCGCGGCGGCGACGCTCAAGCACTTCCCCGGGCATGGCGACACCGATGTCGATTCGCACCTCGGCCTGCCGGTGATTCAAGTGCGTCGTGCACGTCTCGATTCGATCGAGCTCGTGCCGTTTCGCGCCGGCATCGCGGCCGGTGCGGCGAGCGTGATGACCGCGCACATCGCGCTGCCGAATGCGTACGGCGACTCCGCGCCGGCCACGCTCAAGCGCGAAGTGATGACGGGGCTGCTGCGCGATACACTCGGCTTCCGCGGTCTGACGGTGACCGACGCGATGACGATGGACGGCCTCGCCAAGGGCTACGGCGTCGCCGAGAGCGCCGTGCGCGCCGTGCAGGCCGGTGACGACATCCTGCTCATGCCGGTCGATGCGGCACAGGCAATCGACGCCGTCACGAAGGCCGTGGAGAATGGAACCATTCCGCGGGCACGTGTCGATGCGGCCGTGCGCCGCATTCTCGAGCTCAAGTTGCGCACCGGCGCAATCGCCGCGCCCATCGTCTCGCTCGATGCCCTGCGCGACGTGGTCGGATCGCCGGAGCATCGCGCCACGGCCCGCGCAATCGCGCAGCGTGGCATCACACTGCTGCGTGATCGCGACACACGCGTGCCCATGACGCGCGGTCCGCGCACGCTGCTCGTGACGTACGCGCCGGACAACGATGTGTCGGCAGGGCTGACGTTCGGAGCTGCGCTCGCGCGCGAGCTTGGCGTGACACGCACGGTGCGCGTGACGCCTCGGACCGGACCGGTCGAACTCGATTCGTTGCGCACGGCGGCCGAGACGATGGATCGCGTGGTCGTCTACACGTATACGCGCACGCTCGAAGGCGCCGGGCGGTTCGCGATCGCGCCGCGCGTCGCCGCGTTTGTCGAGCAGCTCGCCACGAGCGGACGTCCACTCGTGGTGGTGGCCGGAGGCAATCCCTACGTGCTGCGTCAGTTCCCGTCCGTGTCCAGTTACCTCGTGACGTACGGTCGCGGTGACGCGCTTGAGGAGGCCGCAGCACTCGCGCTGGCGGGACGCGCGCCCATTGGTGGACGCGCGCCGGTGTCCCTCCCCGGCTTCTTCTCCGCCGGCGACGGGATCACGCGCGCCGCCGCCGGGGCGCGCTGATGCCGTCACGCGCACGCACGCTGGGCCCCCTGCTGGCCTCCGCACTGCTGAGCGCGGCCTGCGTCTCGCACGGCGCACGGGGCACCAGTGCGTCACGGGAACAGCGTCGCACGATCGCGGTGCGGGATTCCGTCGCGACCGTGCTCACTGCAGGCCTCGCCGATTCCGCGTTCCCGGCGGCGTGGGCTGTTGTCGGCACCGCCGAGTCGATCTACGCGTCGTTCGGTGTGGGCCAGATCGAACCAGTGATGCGTCCATCCGTCGCACCGGCCATGGGCTCGGGACCGAGCGACGTGGCGAGCACGGCGCCCCTGGCGGGGACGCCGGTGGCGGGGACGCCAGTGAGTGATTCGACGGTGTGGGACCTCGCCTCGCTGACCAAGGTAGTGGGAACGACGAGCGCCGTGCTGCAGCTCGTGGCCGACGGGCGCGTGCCCGCGATTCGCTACCTGCCTCGGTGGCGCGCGCCACGCGCAGACGAGGTCACCATTCGTCACCTGCTCACGCACAGCGCCGGCCTGCCGGCGTGGCGCCCGCTGTACAAGGAGGCGTGGTCGGCCGAGGAAGCGATCGCGCAGGTGTACGCCACCGGCCCCGACACGACGCCGGGCGCGCGGTACGTCTACAGCGATCTGGGCTTCATCCTGCTTGGCGAGGTGGTGCGCGAAGTGTCCGGGCTGCCGCTCGACAGCTACGTGCTGTCGCGCGTCTTCCTGCCGCTTGGCATGCGCGAGACGCGCTTCCTGCCGTCACCGTTCTGGCAATCGCGGACGGCGCCCACCGAAGTGGATCCATGGCGTCAGCGTCACGTGCGCGGCGAAGTCCACGACGAAAACGCCTTCCAGCTCGGTCAGGTCTCCGGGCATGCGGGACTCTTCACCACGGCTCGCGATCTGACGCGGTTCGCGCAGATGCTGACGCGTGGCGGATGGACGCGGGATGAGCGCGGCCGTCGCGTCACCGTGCTGCCCGAGGAGACGTTGCGGCGCTTCCGAGCACGGCAGCCGCTCCCCGGTTCACATCGGGCGCTCGGGTGGGAAACGCCCACCGGCACGAACTCGGCCGGACGCCGGCTGAGTGCCGAGGCGTTCGGACACACCGGCTTCACCGGCACGTCTCTCTGGGTCGATCCGCAGCGCGGCGTCTTCGTGCTGCTGCTCACGAACCGCGTCAATCCGACGCGGCAGCGTTCGGGGATTGCGGGAGTCCGAACACGCCTCGCCGATGCGGTGGTCGGTGCGCTCGAGGCCGCCGACCGGTGACCGCAGTGGCGCGGCCCGCTCGCGGTGCGTGGTGGAATCTTGAGTAAACTTGCGGGGATTCGTATCTTTCCTGAGACCCTGGTCATCATCAGCGACGCGGCGGTGGCCGAAGTGCACAAGTTCATGCAGGCCGAGAACGTGTCGCCCGAGGTGGGCGGCCTGCGCGTGTCGGTCATGCCCGGTGGCTGCAGCGGCTTCAAGTACGGGCTCGTCATCGAGGACAAGAGCGCCGACGACGACGTGATCGTCGAACTCGATTCGCTCAAGGTGTTCGTCGATCCGTTCTCGGCGCAGTATCTGCAGGGCACCACGATCGACTACGTCACGTCGATGCAGGGCTCGGGCTTCACCTTCAAGAACCCGAACTCGACGGGCGGCTGCGGCTGCGGCAGCTCGTTCTCGGCGTAAGCTGAGGGCGCTCGGCCCGCGGACGACGTCCGCGCCGGCCCCCATCACGCGGAGGCCCGCGATCCCCCTGCGGATCGCGGGCCTCCGCTGCTATCATCCGGGATTGCCCTCCCCGGTCGAGCTGCCTCACTCCCCCGCCCCTTCGCCCGCATGAACGGATCCGGCGTCACCATCCTCGATGGCGTCGTTGTCATCGCCTATCTCATCGGGACGACGCTGCTCGGCGTGTACCTGGGTCGCGGCCAGCAGAGTGCGCGCGACTATTTCGTGTCGAACGACAGCGTGCCCTGGTGGGCCGTGCTCTTTTCGGTGGTCGCGACCGAAACAAGTGCCCTCACGTTCATCTCGATCCCGGGCCTCGCCTACATCGGCAACCTCGGCTTTCTGCAGGTGGCGATGGGCTACCTGATCGGCCGCATCGTGATTTCGTACGTGCTGCTGCCGAAGTACTTCGATGGCGAGCTCGTCACGGCGTATGCGTTGCTCGAACGGCGATTCGGCAGCAGCACGCGGCGCTTCGCGTCGCTCGTGTTCATGGTGACGCGCATCTTCGGTGACTCCGTGCGCCTCTTCGCCACGGCGATTCCGGTGGCGCTGCTCATCGGTCCGATCGTGCCGAAGGAGTACGTCGGCCCCGCCAGCATTCTGATTCTTGGCGCGTGCACCGTGGTGTACACCTATCACGGCGGTATGAAGGCGGTGATCTGGACCGACGTGATTCAGATCGGCGTGTATCTGCTGGGTGGCATCGGCGCACTGTTCATCATCGGTGGTGACGTCGTGGGCGGTTGGTCGACGGTCATCGCCGATGCGTCGGCCCGTGGTCAGCTGCAGTGGATCGATCTGTACACCGGCTTCGACCGGCCGCACACGCTGTGGGCGGGGTTGCTCGGCGGTGGCTTTCTGTCGATGGCGTCGCACGGCGTCGATCAGATGATCGTGCAACGTCTCTTCGCCACGGGCAGTCTCACGCTGGCGCGTCGCGCGCTCATCGGCAGCGGCCTCGTCGTGTTGACACAGTTTGCGCTGTTTCTCTTCATCGGCGTGGGCCTCTACGCCTTCTACGGTGGCGAGACGTTCCCGCGCCCCGACGCGATCTTCCCGCGCTTCATCGTGGAGGCGATGCCACCGGGCATGACCGGTCTGGTGATTGCCGCAGTGCTTGCGGCCGCGATGAGTACGATCTCGAGTTCGATCAACTCGCTCGCGGCGGCGAGCGTGCACGATCTGTATCTGCCGCTCGCGCGCACGCGGCCCGACGACGCGTCGCTGCTGCGCACGAGCAAGCGCCTGACGCTGCTCTGGGCCGCGATTCTGATCGGTGGTGCGCTGCTCTATCGCGACGAGGGCACGCCGGTGGTCACCATTGCCCTGTCGATTGCGTCGTTCACGTACGGCGGCCTGCTCGGCGCGTTCTTCCTCGGGCTGCTGGTGGCCCGCGCGCGGCAGCGCGATGCGATGCTTGGCATGGCGGTGGGCATCAGCGTGATGAGCGTGGTCGTGTTCGCGAATCAGTTGAGCACGTGGTTTCCGTCCCTTGCGCCCACGCTCGCGCCGGTGCGAGGCGTCGCCTGGCCGTGGTTCGTGCTGATCGGCACGACGCTTACCTTTGCGACAGGGCTGCTGTCGTCGTTCTTCTCGCCGGCTGGACCGGCGTCGGTTTCTACCTCGGAGTCTGTGGCATGAGTGCTGGTCCTCTCGATCCGTTGCCTCTCGTTGTCGGTGTGGACGGTGGCGGTACGCGCACGCGCGTGCTGCTCGCCGATCTCGAAGGCCGCTCCCTCGCGCGTGTCGAAGGGCCGGCGACGGCGCTGCGGCCGGGCGATGAGCGTGCGTCGGCCGAGATCATCGCCGCGCTGGTGCACGAGGCACTCACGCGCGTCGAGCGTGCGGAGACGCGACCGGCGGCGTGTGTGGTGGGTGTCGCAGGCGGCGGCCAGGAACGTGCCGCGCAGGCGTTGTGGTCGGCGCTGGCGTCCTCGCGACTGGCCGACGATGTGAACGTCGTCTCCGACGCGGAGATCGCGCTCGATGACGCGTTCGGCGACGCGGCCGGTGTGCTGCTCGTCGCCGGTACGGGGTCGGTGGCGTTCGCGCGTGCCCCCGATGGTCGTCTCGAGCGGTGCGGCGGCTGGGGCCCCGTCATGGGTGACGAAGGGAGCGGTGCGTGGATCGGTCGCCGGGCGATGAGCGTGATCACGGCGGCGCAGGATGGCCGTGAGCCGGACACGGCACTCATTGGTGCCGTGCTGACCGCGCTCGAAGTCGAGACGCTCGAATCGCTGATTCCGTGGGCTGCCGAGGCGTCGCCCGCGGATTTCGCGGCGATTGCGCCGGTGGTCGTGCAGTGCGCGTCGCAAGGCGACCTGCGCGCGAATGCGCTCATCAGTCTGGCGGTGGAAGAGCTGATCCTGCACGTGCGCACGTTGGCGCGTCGTTGCTTCACGGACGAGCGCGCCGCGGTGCCGGTAGCGTGTGCGGGCGGCATGCTCGGCCGCGGTTCGTTGATGCGCAAGCGCATCGAACAGCGACTGAAGACGGCGGTGCCCGGCGCCGCCGTGCGTTCGGATGAGGTGGACGCCGCGCGTGGTGCGGTGCGTCGGGCTCGCCGCCTGATGGGCGTCGAGGGCTGAGCGATACGGGTGCGTCAGCGATGACGCACCTGGCCGCCGCGCCTACGCGGCGTGTGGCTCAGAACGTGTAGTCGAGATTGTACTTGGAGCGCACCGGCCGACCCGAGGCATCGGTCGCGGGGCGAAAACGCGTGGCGGCGAGAATCTCGCGCAGCTTGCGATCGTAGCCCGAGTCGCGCGTGCTGGTGAGTTCGAAATCGATGACGCGTCCGGTGGAGTCGACGTCGAACGGTCCCGATGCCGGATCCGACGCCGCCGCCGGATCCGGGGCCGTTGCCGGGGCCGCCGTCCTTGCCACTGCCGCCACCGGTTCCGGCGGTGACCGACGCGACGTCTGCCGGCGGCCCGTCCACCTTGGGCGCCTCGGCCGTCTGCGCTACCGTGGGCTGCACGGGTGGCGTCTCGACCGGCGGCTTGACCTCGGGTTCCGGCTCGGGCGGCACGACCTCCGGGGGCTGCAGGCGCGTCGGATCGGGCGCGGTCGGAGGTGGTGGGGGCGGCTGGACGTAGGTCAGGCGCTCATTCGCAACGCGCCCACCGCCGGTCCCTCCGGAGCCGCCACCGCCGCCGCCCGCGGGTCCCGGCCCGCCGGCGCCGAGGATTTCGCGCACCGTATCGCTCCCCACGAACGGGAAGAGCAGCAGGAGAATCGCGAGGACGTGCAGGAGAATGGACGCGATCGCGCCGGGCAACCCGCGCTCCTTGCGGATGGGGATGCCGATGGGTGGGCGGTACGGACGCGACGGCGCGTCGTCGGGGCGCGGCGCGGCCGCGCCCGCCGGTGCGCGTGGCGGAAGAAAACCCGGTCCGGGCTCTGGAGCAGAAGCGGACATGAAGGTTGAACGAAGGAAGGGCGGACCCGGTGTCCGCCGGCTGGGAAATACTACGGCGGACGAGCCCGTTGGGTTCGTCCGCCGTTGTACCCCACGATCGGCGGCAGGAGCCGCCGGTCCGCATGCCGCGCTTACTTGGGCGCGGGGGTGATACCGATGACCTTGACGCCGGCACCGCGCGCCTGGTCCATCGCGTACACGACCTGCGCGTACGTGACCGTCGAGTCGCCCTTCACGAAGATGATCTTCTCGGGACGCGGATCGTAGATCGAGCGCAGCTCGTTGAACAGATTCGCGCTGTCCGCCGGCCGCGAGTTGATCTCGAACTTCCAGTCCGGCTTCACGACGAGCACGATCTGATCGCTCGCCTGATTGGCCGTGGCGACCTGCGGATTCGGGTCGGGGAGCTGCGTGTCGATCGCCTTGCGGCTCATGGGGATGATCATCATGAAAATGATCAGCAGCACGAGCAGCACGTCGATCATGGGCGTGACGTTGATTTCGTTGGAGTGGCCGCCGCCACCACCGCCTGCACTCATGCCCATGGTCAGTTGCCTCCGCCCGAGCTGCCGCCGGTCAGGATGCGATCACTCTCGACGAGCGATTCGGTCCCGGGCGTCTGCTCGGTGATGAGCGCCGCGACACTCACACCGCCACGCGCGACGATGTCGAGCGCCGTGAGCACCTTGTCGTACGAGAGATCCTTGTGCGCCTTGACGTACAGGATCGCTTCGTCGCGGTTCTGGTAGATGTTCGACACCAGCGTCTCCAGGTCCTCATTGCGAATGAGCGACTTGTTCAGCCAGTAGCGACCATCGGCGTCGATGCCGAGGACCTGATCGCTGTCTTCCTCGGGCTTGGTCTTGAGGTTCTGTCCCTGCGGGGGCGTCGCCTGAAAACCGGCGTTGATCTGCGGGATCGTGATCATGAAGATGATCAGGAGCACGAGCATCACGTCGATCATCGGCGTCACGTTGGGCGTCGAGTTGACGCCACCGCCGCTGACTGCCATTCCCATGGTGAATCTCCGATGCGAGGTGGGGACGACCCGACACCGCGTTGGCGCGGGTCGTCCTCGAAGTCAGCCTGATACGACGCGCTTACTTCGACATCGGCGTCTGACCCGCCGTGTTGAACTCGCGGGTGAAACGCGACCGACCGAACTCGCCCGACACGCCCTTGATGAGGTAGTCGACCATTTCCTTCGACGTGTACGTCATCTCGGCCGTGAGGTTGTCGATCTTCGTCTGGAAGTAGTTGTACGACCACACCGCCGGGATGGCCACGCCGATCCCGATGGCCGTCGTGATGAGCGCCTCGGCAACGCCGGCCGCGATCGAGCTGATGCCGCCCGAGCCGCTCGACGACATGGCCGTGAACGAGTTCACGATACCCATCGTCGTTCCCACCAGACCCACGAACGGCGCCGTGGCACCGACCGTCGCGAGCACGCCCGTGCCGCGCTTGAGTTCGACCACCGTCATCAGCATCTCACGCTCGATCGCGCGCTCGGCCGAGTTGATGTCGGCCACCGTCACCGAGCCATCCTGGATGAGCGGACGCACTTCGGAGAGCGCACCACCCAGCACACGCGCCACGTGCGACTTCTTGTAGCTCTCAGCGAGGTTGATCGCCTCGGTGAGGTTGTCTTCCTCGAGGAACTGCGAGAACTCGGGGGCGAAGCGCTTCGTCTCCGCCTGCGCGGCGCGCATCGTCCACCACTTCTGAATGAGCACCGTCGTGGCGTAGGCCGACATGATGAAGAGCGTGTACACAACGCCCTTCGCGAACCAGCCCATCTCGCCCCACAGGTGCATCAGGTCCATCTGCATGTGTCAGTTCTCCGAACGAATGGTGAGAAAGGCCCGGCTCAGCGGGCGAGGTTGAACACGAACGGCTGCTGTACCAGCTGCTTCACCTTGCGGCCACCCACTTCGGCCGGCAGGTAGCGGATGCGCGGCAGCGCGTTCTTCACGGCGTTCGTGAAGAGCTCGTGGTCGGACTTGAGCACCTTGAACGTGCTCATGTCGGCGCGACCGGCCGTATCCACCACGAAGGACGCGAGCACCGTGCCCTCGACCTGCGCGGAGCGCAGCATTTCCGGGTACTGCATCTGGGCGGGACCCGACATCGCGGCGGGCTTCTCCACCTGGAACTCGAAGTAGGGCTGATCGCCCTGCGGGACCGGGGCCGGCGCACCGCCCTCGACGCCCGACGCGATACCGCCACGAGTGCCCTTGCCGCTGAAGTCGGCCTCGTCGGTCACCTTCTTGGACAGGTCGATGTCCGGGATGTCCAGCGGGATGATCTCCGGCGCCTGAAGCACCTGGAAGCCCTTGGCGATCGGCTGCTGGACCACGGCGTCCGGCGGAAGCGGCTCGGGCTCGGGCTCGGGCGGCTTCTCCTCCTTCTGCACTTCCACGTACTCGACCTTCTCCTGTTCCTCCTCCGCCAGCGCCTGTCCGGCGTTGGCGGTGGCGTACACCATGCCACCCAGCGCGGCCGCGTGCAGGATGAAGGAGACGACCGTACTGCCGCCTCGCTTGACCTTCTTGGCCTCGGATTCGAGCAGGTTGTTGAACATCGCTTCGATCCACGAGAGGGTTCGCGCGGCGGGCCCTTCCCGCCGACACCGCCATTCTAGGATCGGGAGATGATCCGGCAATGTCGGCCGGATTAGGATTCGATTAAGCGGAGGTTAGCAATTCGTTGCCC
>JALOPN010000238.1 GCA_025453875.1 Gemmatimonadaceae bacterium
CGCGAACTGAACATCCACTTCGGCGACATCGGACCTGCCGGCAGCACGCGCGGCTTTCTCGGACAGATCTCGCCACTCGGCGACATGGTGCCGGTCATGGCCGGCGTCACGCTGAGCTTCAAGATGCGTGGCGAAGATCGCGTGGGACTCGTGTACGTGGGCGATGGGGCCACGAGCACGGGGGCCTTTCACGAGGGGATCAACTTCGCCGCCGTGCAGCGCTGTCCGCTCGTGGTGATCATCGAGAACAACGGCTACGCGTACTCGACGCCGACGCACAAGCAGACGGCGGCCAAGGCGTTCGTGGACAAGGCCATCGGCTACGGCGTACCTGGTCTGTCGGCCGACGGCAACGATGTGCTCGCCGTGTACGACGTGACGAAGCAGGCGGTGGATCACGCGCGCGCCGGTGGTGGCGTGACGCTGATCGAGTTGCACACGTATCGCCGCAAGGGCCACGCGGAGCACGACAATCAGTCGTATGTGCCGGCCGGTGAGATCGAACGATGGGCGGCCGAGAACGATCCGCTCGATCGCTATCTCGTCGTGCTGCGCGAGCAGCTCGGCGTGACCGACGCGGAGATCGCGGCGATCGACGCGCGCGTCGTGCGCGAAGTGGACGAGGCCACCGACGAGGCGGAGCGCTCCGGCCCGCCCGAGGCGCTCGACGCATTGATCGGCGTGTACGCCGACCCGCCCGCCGAGACGCCCCTGTGGTTCCGTCGCGACGCGACGGATGACACCTACGGCGCCGAGCGCCCGGAAGGGTGGGGCACCTGGAACAGCGGGAGCAAGGCATGAGCGGCGCGGCGACGGGTACCGAGATCACGTATCTCGAAGCGATTCGCGAAGCGCTCTTCGAGGAGATGGCGCGTGATGAGAACGTCTTCTGCCTCGGCGAAGACATCGGCGCGTTCGGTGGCGCGTTCAAGGTCACGGAAGGGCTGCTGGCACGATTCGGCGAGTCGCGCGTGATCGACTCGCCGATCAGCGAGATCGCGATCGTGGGCGCAGCGGCCGGCGCCGCGCACATGGGCATGCGCCCCGTGGTGGAGATGCAGTTCATCGACTTCATTGCGAACGCGTACGACATGCTCACCAACTATGTCGCCACGGCCCGCTATCGCGCGTTCCTGCCGTGTCCCATGGTGGTGCGTGGTCCGAGCGGCGGCTACGTGCGCGGTGGTCCGTTCCACTCGCAGAACCCGGAAGCCGGCTTCCTGCACACGCCGGGGCTCAAGATCGTCTACCCATCCACGGCGGCCGATGCGAAGGGCCTCATGAAGGCCGCCATTCGCGACGACGATTGTGTGCTCTTCTTCGAGCACAAGTATCTGTATCGGCGCGTGAAGGATGTCATGCCGGCGGGCGATCACGTCGTGCCCATTGGGCAGGCACGCATCGCGCGCGAAGGGACCGACGTCTCGATCGTGACGTACGCGGCGACGGTGTGGAAGGCGCTCGAAGCGGCGGAGCAGTTGGCGGCCGATGGCATTTCGGTGGAAGTGCTCGACCTGCGGTCACTGGCCCCGCTCGATGAAGAGGCGATCTATCGCACCGTGAAGAAGACGAATCGCCTGCTGGTGCTGCATGAGGACACGCGCACGGGCGGCATCGCCGGTGAAATCACGGCGCGTGTGTCCGAGACGTGTTTCGAATGGCTCGATGCTCCCGTGCTGCGGGTCACCGCAGCAGACATTCCGCTGCCGTACGCGCCGCCGCTCGAGGATTATGTCCTCCCGCAGACGGCCGATATCGTGCGGGCGGTGCGGCGACTCGCCGCGTACTGATGCTCCGCTGGTTCGCATGACCGATTCGCGCGACTCCCGTTCTTCGCAGCGCCCCAACACACATCCGGCCGATGTGCCGCGGGTCTCCACATCGGCCTCGGCCGATGACGACCGGCGCATGGCGCGCATCGGGGTGGGGTGCTTCACCACGTTCATCGGGGCCATCAGCGGCGCCATGATCGGTGTGCTGATCGCCGTTGCCGTCACCTTCGGGACGCGCTGTCAGCCGCTGGATGGGCTGCCGGCGTGCAACTGGCATATCTTTGCAGGCTGGGGTGCGTTGGCCGGTGGGCTGACCCTCCCGACCGTCGTTCTCTGGCGGCTGCGTCGTCGCGACGACGCCGCCGCCTGACTGCCCTCCAGGAGAGTTCCGTGGCTCGTGTCGATGTCATCATGCCCCAGATGGGCGAATCCATCGCGGAAGGGACCGTTTCCCGCTGGCTGAAGGCCGTGGGCGACACCGTGAAGCGCGATGAACCCATCTTCGAGATCTCGACCGACAAGGTCGACGCCGAGATCCCGTCGCCGTCCTCGGGCGTGCTGCTCGAAATCCTCGTTGGCGAAGGGAAGACGGTGGAGGTCGGCACGGTGGTGGCGCGTCTCGAAACGGACGCTTCGGTCGCGGCGAGCGCCGCCGCCGCGCCACCAGCCGCCCCCGCGCCCGCCGCGGCGAGCGCGGCGCCGACGCCGGCTGCGGCGCCTGCAGCCCCCGCGGCACCGGCCGCGCCCGCGACGCCAGCCGCGCCGGCCGGCTCGCTGGAGGATCGCCTGCGCACCAAGTCTTCGCCGCTCGTGCGCAAGATGGCGCAGGAGCACGGCGTCGACATCAGCCAGTTGAGCGGTTCCGGCATTGCGGGTCGCGTCACGCGGCGCGACCTCGAGGCGCATCTCGCGTCGGGGGCGAGCGCCGCGCCCGCCGCCGCGCCAACGTCGCGTCCGGCGCCCGGTGCCTCGATGTACGCGCCCGCCGGCGTGGGTGGCATCGAAACGCCCACGGCGACGGCGTGGCCCGGCGATCGCGTCGAGCCCATGAGCAAGATGCGCAAGGCGACGTCCGATCACATGTACCACGCCAAGCGCGTCGCCGCGCACGTCACGTCGTTCTTCGAGGTCGATCTGACGCGTGTCGCGCGCATTCGCGCCCGCGAGCGTGCGGCGTTCGAGAAGCAGACGGGACAGAAGCTGACGTTCTTGCCGTTCATCGCGCGCGCCGTGGTGCAGCAGCTCAAGCGCCACCCGGTGCTCAACGCCGCCGTCAACGGCACGGACATCATCTTCCGTCAGCAGTACAATCTTGGCATCGCGGTCGCGCTCGAGCCCACGGGGCTCATCGTGCCGGTCGTGAAGCGTGCCGATGAGCTCTCGATCACCGGGCTCACGCGCAACATCAACGACCTCGCCGCGCGTGCGCGCGCGAAGAAGCTGCAGCCGGCCGAACTGCAGGACGTGACCTTCACGATCACCAACCCCGGCGTGTTCGGATCGCTCGCCGGGACACCCATCGTGCCGATGGGGACCACCGCCATCCTGGGACTCGGCGCCATCGAGAAGCGTCCGAAGGTGATCACCGGACCCGACGGCGAAGACACCATCGCGATTCGCACCTGCGCGTACTTCTCGCTGTCGTTCGACCACCGCGTCGTGGACGGGGCCGACGCCGACAAGTTCATGGCCGATCTCAAGGCCTCGCTGGAACAGGTCAACGAGTCCATCGAGTGAGTGCATCGCGGGCGTTGCATATGGCCGAGCGCACCGTGTCGAGCACGAACACACGGCGGGGCGCTTCGTGGAGTTTGCCGAGTCGCGCGATGCGTCGCAGCTGGAGCGCGCGTGGGGCGCAATCGGTGCCCTGCCGGCATCCGCGCCAGCCGCGCACGAGAGTCGCTGGCGTTCCGTGGAGATCGCCTGAGATGCCCAGTCGTCGTCTCGAATGTGACGGGCGCGTCTGGCGCGTGTATCCCGGCGGATTTCTCACGCAGTCCGTCGCCGACGAACACTCGCTCATCTTCGTCTCGGGTGACGATGCGCAGCGTGAGGTCCGGTTGACGCGTTTCGCGCCGACCGGCGCGCGCTCACGCGAGCAGGCGCTCGCCGAACTGGATGAGCGCACGCTGCGTCAGTTGCTGCGGCACGCCCAGCCTACGGCGCGCGCGCCCGAAGCCGGATACCGCGCATGACCGGGCCACGTTTCGTCGATCTGCAGACGCACAGTACGGCGTCGGATGGCGTGCTCTCACCCGGCGCCGTGGTCGAAGCGGCGGCGCGTGTCTCGCTCGCCGCGCTCGCGCTCACCGATCACGACTCCATCGCCGGCCTGCCGGAAGCGGAAGCCGTGGGTGAGCGTGTGGGCGTGCGCATCGTGGCCGGCGTCGAACTCAGCGCGTTTCACGAGGACGACGAGTACCACCTGCTCGGCCTGCACATTCGCGATCGCGAGGCGCTGGAGCGTGAACTGCTCGGCTTCCGTGACGAGCGCATCCAGCGCGCCGAGCGCATCGTGGCGCGACTCGCGGAGCTCGGCGTGCCGATCACGCTCGACGCGGTGCTCGCACACGCGGCCAACGGCGCCGTCGGACGGCCGCACGTTGCCCGCTCGCTCATCGATGCCGGCCACGTGCGTGACTTCCGCGATGCGTTCGAT
>JALOPN010000035.1 GCA_025453875.1 Gemmatimonadaceae bacterium
CGCAAGGACCCGCGCCAGTTCCGGCGGTGCCAGGCGCCAGTTGAGCGGGACGAGCGTCGCCCCGAGGCGCGCGCACGCCGCGAGCAACAGCAGGTGCTCCACACGATTGTGCGCGAGGACCGCCACACGATCGTGCGCGCGCACGCCGTCGTCGTGCAACGCGTGGACCCACGTCTCGGCAGCCGCGTGCAGCGCACCATACGACCACACGACGCCCTCCGGCAGCACGTGCACCGCGGTCCGCGATGGATCGTGACGCCCCCACCACGACAGCGGATCGAACGCCCCGGGATCGCCGGCGGCGCCCGCCACCACCGGCAGGGTCACGCCGCGTCGGGGCCGTGGTCGGACGCGGCTGCGGCGGGCAGCATCACCATCGCTTCCCCGTCCAGCACGAGTTCGTCGGCCTGATTGCGGCAGCGCGTGGCCAGCCGCACACGTCGCGTGCGCGGCTTGATCTCGAGCACCTCGACTTCGGCCGTGATGACATCGTCGAGTCGAACCGGTCGCTTGAAGCTCAGCGCCTGCGAGAGGTACACGGCGCCGGGGCCGGGCACGCCGTTGGCCATCGCCGCCGACAGCAGGCCAGCAGACAACATGCCGTGCGATCGCCGCCGACAGCAGGCCAGCAGACAACATGCCGTGCGCAATGCGTTCACCGTAGGGACCACGCGCCGCCGCCTCGGCGTCGACATGCACCGGATTGTGATCGCCGGTGATCGCGGCGTACTGCAGCACGTCGCTTTCCGTGATGCGCTTCTGCCACGTCGCACGCAGTCCGACGGTGATCTGATCGAAGTCCATGGTCAATCCTCGAGAATGGCCCGTACATCGGGTGCCAGTGTGGCTGCCGCGGTGGAACGCGTCCACCACGACACCACGAAAAACACGAGCAGCGAGACGACAAGGGCACACGCGGTGGCCGTGACACCCGACGGAAACTGAAAGGTGCGTGTGAAGGCGAGAGTTTCCAGCACCATCGTGCAGAGCAGTCCACTCGCGATCGAGGCGATGGCACCGGCCCGTGTCGCACCGGCCCAGTTGAGGCCGATCGCGAGCGATGGCACCAGCGTGGACGCGAACAGTCCCCAGCCGAAGATCCCGAGGAACGACACGAGCAGCCCCGATCGATCCGCGATGGCAGTGGCGAGCAGGGCGAGCACGAGCGTCCACACGCGTCCCGCGCGCAGCTCGTTGCGTATCGGGTGTCCGAGGGCGCGTGGCAGATCACGCGTGCAGGCGGCCGCCCCGATATTCAGGAACGCGTTGACCGTGCTCATGATCGCAGCCGCCGTGCCGGCGAACACCAACGCGGCGAGCACGGGTGGGGTGAAACGCAGCAGGAAGAGTGGGGTCACGGCATCGGGCGTGGTTGGTGCGTCCGCCGCACCGGACGCAACGAGCGCGCGCATGGCGAGGCCGACGCCCACGAAGAGGAGCAGCGACAGCATCATCGCGAACGACAGGATGACCGGGAACCACTGCAGCTTCGTATCGTCGCGCAGCATGAAGAACTTGTGCACGACATGCGGCTGTCCCAGTGTGCCGAGGCCAAACACGAAGTAGAACGACAGCGCAGCGAGCGGCGTGCTGCGTCCGGTCGCCGCGAGCATCTCGGGGGCGTGTGCGAGCAACAGCGGGACGAGTCCGCCAGCTGCCGCCGTCACATCGAGGGCGTACCAGAACACGAGGGCGCTCGCGACTGCCATGAGCACGCCCTGCACGACATCGTTCCACACGCCGGCGAGAATGCCGCCGGTGACGGTGTACCCCACCACGAGCAAGGCGCCGCCCCAGATTGCCGTCGTGCGACCGATGCCGAACACGGCGTCGAGCACGAGACCGAGGGCAAGGAAGTTCGTGGCCGCGTACCCCAGCACGGCGACCAGGATCGCCACTGCCGCGAGTCCCTGCGCCGCGCGCGACTGATAGCGGGCCGCGATCGCGTCGGGGATGGTGATCATTTCCCGAATGTCGGCCAGACGCCGAAGCCGTCGCGCAAGCACCCACGCGGTCATCGTGTTCGTGAGCGCCACGGGCAACACGATGAACACCGCGCCAAGACCGAGCGTGTACACGAGCCCCGGACCACCGATGAACGCGAACCCCGACAGCGTCGCGGCCATGGCGGCGAGCCCGGTGGTCATGAGGCCGAGCGATTTGCCCGCCACGAAGAAGTCGGACGCCGAGCGCGTCACGCGCGACGCGAGGATGCCCACGATGAGCACCACGAGGGCGTACGCGAGCATGACACGACCCACGATGGGTGACGCCGCCTCGGGCAGGGCGGCCGTTTGCAGCAGCCAACTGGTCATGAGGCGCCCGCGCCATCCTCGGAGCCGTCCGTCGTCGTGTGCGCCCAGGCGTAGAGCAGCGGCAGCAGCACGGCGGGCACGGCACCGAGCCCGTACAACACGAGGGCCGCCGCCCACGGCAGCCCGGCAATGCGCGCGTCCGTGGCGCGCGGTGCGCCACTCGCCACCGCGAGCGCGAAGCCAAGTGCCAACCACAGCACGAGGGCGACAAACGCCCACGGCAAGACACGCCGTGGGCGTCCACGCATGGCGCGCGCGTCGAGTGCGCCAAGGCCAAGCACGCCCACGAGCAGTGTGGGCGTGGACAGGGCCATCAGGATCTCGCCGCCGCGCGCGACGCGCGGTGGCGCAAACGCCGCGCCGTAGGCCAACGCCACACCGACGGTACCCAGCACCACCGCCCACCGCGCCACGTCCCGAGGGCGCGTGGCCATCACCTTCGCCTTACTGGCCGAGCACGAGCGCGAAGACGAGCGGCGCGACGATCGACGCGTCCGACTCGATCACGTACTTCGGCGTGTCCACGCCGAGCTTGCCCCACGTGATCTTCTCGTTGGGCACGGCGCCCGAGTACGACCCGTAACTCGTCGTGCTGTCGCTGATCTGGCAGAAGTAGCCCCAGAGCGGCACGTTCGTGCGCTGCAGATCCTGATGCAGCATGGGCACTACGCAGATCGGGAAATCGCCCGCGATGCCGCCGCCGATCTGGAAGAAGCCGATCGTCGTGTCCTTCGTGGTCTCGGTGTACCACTCGGCAAGCCACGTCATGTACTCGATGCCGCTGCGCACGGTGTGCACGTTGCGGATGTTCCCATCGATCACGTGCGACGCGAAGATGTTGCCCGTCGTCGAGTCCTCCCACCCCGGCACGATGATGGGGAGGTTCTTCTCGGCCGCCGCCAGCATCCACGAGTTCTTCGGATCGATCTGGTAGTACTGCTCCAGCTTGCCGCTGCGCAGAATGCGATACATGAACTCGTGCGGGAAGTAGCGCTCACCGGCCTGATCGGCGGCGGTCCACTCCTCGAGCACGGCCTTCTCGATGCGGCGAATCGCTTCCGCTTCGGGAATGCACGTGTCGGTCACGCGATTGAAGTGCTGATCGAGCAGCTTCTGCTCGTCTTCCGGCGTGAGATCGCGATAGTTCGGCACGCGCGCGTAGTGATCGTGCGCGACGAGGTTGTAGATGTCTTCCTCGAGATTCGCACCGGTGCACGTGATCGCGTGCACCTTGTCCTGCCGGATCATCTCGGCGAGCGAGAGGCCGATCTCGGCGGTGCTCATGGCTCCCGCGAGGGTGACCATCATCTTGCCACCGTTGTCGAGATGCCGCACGTAGCCATCGGCGGCGTCGATGAGCGCGGCCGCGTTGAAGTGCCGGTAGTGATGGCGCAGGAACGCCGAGACGGGCGCAGACGAAGACTGGGACATGATCACGTGGGTCGACGGGCGCAGGCGCCCCGGAAACCGCGCCCGGGCGTGCGGGCGCGAACTGACGGTTGTGAGCCGGAAGAATCTAGCGGCTCAGCCACCACCACGCGGCCAGCAGGAGCACGCCGAGAGCGAGCGCGCGGCGTGTGAACGCCGAGCGCGGCTGGGGGGCGGCCGGACGCCGGTCGGGATCGTCACCGCGACGTGACGCCGCCGTGGCAATCTGTCCGGACAGCAGGACGCCGGCCGGCGGGCCATCGACGCGCGTTCGGCGTGGCGTCGGGACCTCCACCGGTACGAGGAGCAGACCAAGGCGCAACGGCGACGCCAGCAACTCGTCGGCGCGCGCCCGCCCGAGGTCTCGCACCGCCGCCGACAGATCGTCGATGCGCCCTGCCGCATCGGCATTCGATCGGGGCGCTTCGCGGTCCGTGGCGTGTGCTTCCGTGGTGCCCTCGGCGCCGTCGATCAGCGCCGCGAGCAGCTGCGCCACGAGCGGGCCCTCGGTCGCCGCCACGCGCGGCAGTGCGCGGCGCGCGTCGACCACCGCCCCCGCCGCCAACTGCGCGAGTGCGTGCCGCGATGCGAGCTCCACGAGGCGCGTCCCGATCGGCTCTCCGCGCACATCGAGTGCCGGATCGGACGGCCGCTGGTCGTCACGCGCCATCAGCACCTGCAGCGCTCCGGTCAGCACCCCACGCGCGGCGTGCACGCGCGCCGGCTGTGCGGCATCCCACAAGGTGCCACCTGTGGACAGCGCCTGCAGTGTGGCGAACACCTCGGCCACGGCCGCGCGTTGCTCGTTGGTGCTGGTGACATCACGCCATCGTGCGCCCAGACGATGCAGCGCCCCATCGACGGCATCGAGCGACCCCGGACGGACGCGCGGCGAGGCCGCCGCGTCCGCGGACGGCGCCTCGTCGATCACATCTGCGGGCGCGTCCCCGATGGGCGCGTCCCCGATGGGCACCTCACCGGGCATCGCGTCCGTGCGCGCGACGTCCGCACGGACGCGCGCCAGCGCCCGCTGCAGCCACGCGAGCACTCCGACGGTGGGATCGTCCGTTGTGCTGAGCGTTCGCCACTGCGCCTCGGCCGCGCCGAAGTCGCCGCGGCGCGCGAGCAGCAGTGTTTCCCAGGCGCGCAGCAGTTGCTCTGCGGCGCCGCGCTCGGTCACGGCGGACGACGACGGCGCGTCGAGCGTGCGCCATGCGGCGGTGAGGTCCGCTCGTCCACCGGCGAGATCGCCTCGGGCGACACGCGTGACCGAGCGCGCGAAGTGCAACGCGGGATGCTCGTGCAAGGCGAGGCCATCCGCGAGTACACGCTCCGCTTCGCCAGGCAGTCCGAGCAACGCGAGCGCCGCCGCACGGTAGTACCATCCCGCAGGTGATCGGGCGGCGCCCGGCCACTCGCGATCGAGCACGTCGAGCAGTTCCTGCGGTGCGTTGCGCACGAGCGCGCCACGCGCCTGCTCCAGCACCTCGGTGAGCGCCGTGGTGTTGACCGGTGGACGCACCACGAGTGCATCGGCACCGCCCGCGAGCAGCTGCGACAGATCGAGGCCGGTGCGCGCGAGCGCGTCGCGCACGGCGGCATTCAGTGGGTCGGCGGGCGCCGCTCCGCCAACACGCACGACTGCCCCAGGGGGTGGCGATACGCGAGCGCCCGGCCCGCCGATGGGCGTGGTCATGACCGCTCCTCGCCGCCCAGCCTCACGTCAAGGCATTCACCAGGGCGTCGGCGAGTGGAACTGGGCTGTAGTGCTCGAGGTCGGCGTGCTGCCGATAGGCGCGACCGTCGGCATCGAGCACCAGGCGGCGTCGTGTGCTCGAGTGCTCGTAGAGTCGCAGCTCGCCCACGTCGTCCGGCCCGTCGACATACCCGACAAACCAGAAGGCGGCCGCGGCATCGCGCGCTTCGTCGCCATACTCGCGCATGAGGGCGCGTTCGAGCGGAATCCAATCGGGAGAACGAAAGACCATGACGTCGGGTGGCACGAGCGGGAGTGACAGCTTCGCTCTGGGGACGCCCGGTGCGCGGGAGTGTCACGCGGTCGTCACGCGTGCGGCACGCACGTTTCTCGTGCGTCATGTGGCCCGCAGATCGTCCCGCGCCGGTGGGACATGCCGCTCGACAAAGGCGCGTGCCGCGTCGAGTGATGCGCGTGCTTCAGGCAGCACGCCGGCGAGAAACTGCCACACGTGCGGCACGTCAGGCCACAAGCGGGCCTCGACCGTCACGCCGGCGGCGGTGGCGGCTGCGGCGAAGCGCACGGCGTCGTCGCGCAGCAGTTCACTCTCACTCGCGTGCACACATACGGGCGGCAGTGCGTCGAGCGCGCCGAAGAGCGGTGAGACGCCCGGATCGGTGAGGGGTCGCGCGCCGGCGTAGAGCTGCGCGGCCGCCGCGAGTTGCGCGGGCACAAACATCGCGCAGCGCTCGGCGTTCTCGGCGACCGATGCGCCGCTGCCGGTGAGGTCGAGCCAGGGGCTGAACGTCACGATCGCGGCCGGCATGGGGAGGCCTTCGTCGCGACAAGCGAGCGCGGCGCTCAGCGCGAGTCCGCCGCCGGCCGAATCCCCGGCCCACACGGTGTGCTCAGGGCGCAGCGCATGCTGGTCGAGCATCCGGCGCCACGTCCGAAGGACATCGTCGCGCGCCGCCGGAAACGGATGCTCGGGGGCAAGCCGATATTCGGGCACGAACGTGAGGGCGCGCCACTCGCGTGCAAGGCGAGCGGCGAGCGGCCGATGCGTGTCGGTGGAGCACGCGAAGTAGCCCCCCCCGTGCACGTACAGCAGCGCGCGCTCGGGGTGCGGTGCCTCGGCGCGCGCCGGCGGACGGAGCAGATCGACGACGCCGTGTGCATCGCGCAGCACCGACCGCTCGATGGGCGGCGTGATGAGGCGTCGCGTCCAGAGCGGTTGCCCCAGCCGCGCACGCGCCCACGTCACGTCGAGCGGACGCGCCGCGTGCCGCTTGAAGCGCCAGCGCGCCGCGAGATTCACCAGCCGAAGCCGCAGGTGCATCGGGCCGTCGTGTCGAGCGGGTGAGGAAGGGGCGGCCACGTGACGCGCCCCGCGGGCCTCGGCCCGCCGCTGAATACTACCGTGCCCGTCGATGCAGGTGGGAGCGCGTCGGCCCGCACCTGCCCGTTCGGGCCGACCGGTCAGCGTCGCGCGACCTGCCGCTCCACCTGCTCGCGATAGTGCCGGCTCAGGCGGAGTCGGGTCCCGTCCTCGAGGATCACGACGTAGTCACCCGAGAACCACTGCTGCATCTCGCGGATGCGGTTGAGATTCACGATGGTGGAGCGATGAATCCGCGCAAACAGCGATGGATCGAGCGTCTCCTCGAGATGCGAGATGCGTTCGCGAATGACATGGGCGACCTGCCCCACGTGCAGCTTCACGTAGTTGCGATCGGCTTCGATCCAGTCGATGTCGCCGACCTTCACGAAGAACATGCGGCCGTCGTGCTTGACGAGAATGCGACTGGCGAACCCGGTGGGCGCGGCCGACTCGGCGGGGACGGCGGCGCTGCCCGGATCGGTGGAGACCGACCGCACGGTGTCGAGCAGCCGCCCGAGGCGATCGGCGGCCGACGCGTGCGCATGCGCCTCGCGGACGCGCGCGAAGGCCTGTCGGAACCGCTCCGCGTCGACCGGCTTGAGCACGTAGTCGACCGCATGCACCTCGAACGCCCGCAACGCGTGCTCATCGTACGCCGTCACGAAGACGACACGCGGCGTCACCTCCGGCGGGATCGATTGCAGCACCCCGAAACCATCGAGCTCCGGCATCTGCACATCGAGACACACGAGATCGGGACGCGAACGACGGATCGCCTCCACGGCCTCACGACCGTCCGCACACTCGCCGATCACCTCGGCGTCCGGCTCCGCCTGCACCAGCCGCCGCACACGCTGTCGCGCCAGCGCTTCGTCATCCACGATCAGGACCCGCAGTTTCGACATCGGAGTTTCTCCCTCGAAGTGAACCGCACCGACTCGCGGAGCCGTACGACATGACAACGCGCTCGGTTTCGCGCACGCGGACGACCTGACGCCGTACGCGCGCGACCGTAGCTTCGATGCGCGACGCGCGCGAAAGGTTGCTTCGCGCCGTGATGTGCGTTTCGTCCTCCTGCATTGCGACTGGTCCCAGTTCCGTGTCCCATCCGAGCCACATCACGATCGCTGACGCCGGCCACCGGCTGCGTCTGTGGCGGCGAACGCTCTTCGCCGCCGTCTGGCTCGTGCCGGGCCTCCTGGCCAGCGTCGCCCAATGGGTGGCCGTGCACGGCTCGGCCGACGCGATCGCCTTCCCCGAGGCGCTGGCGTGGCAAGTGAGTGCCTGGTTGCTGTGGGCCCTCTGGTCGCAGCTCATTCTCACCCTCGTCGACCGCGTCCCGTTTGACGCCAAGCGCCTCGGACCGTGGCTCGGTACGCACCTCGCCGGCAGCGTCATCGTCATCAGCGCCCATCTGCTCACGGTCACGTGGGTGGACTGGCGCTTCGCACCATGGATGCGCGCCGTCGAGCGATTCGAGGACGCACTTCGCCTCTCGATTGGCCGACATCTCGATCTCGACGTGATGCTCTACGGCGCCATTCTCGGCGCCGCGTACCTCATCGAGTATCTGCTGCGCTACCGGGAGCGTGATCGCGCCGCCACCGAACTCGAGCAGCGGCTCTCGCGGCAACAGCTCGAAGCGCTGCGCATGCAGCTCAATCCGCACTTTCTGTTCAACGCGCTCAACTCGGTGACCGAGTTGATGGAGGACGACGTACGCGGCGCGCAGCGAGCGCTGATCGCGGTGAGCGATCTGCTGCGCCTCTCGTTGCGCACCGCGGCGCAACCCACCATCCCGCTGTGGCAGGAAGTGGAACTCATCGAGCTGTACCTGCAGGTGGCACGCGTTCGATACGGCGACGGACTGACGATCGACATCGATGTCGATCCGGCCGCCGTCGATGTCGACGTGCCGAGTTTCGTACTGCAGCCGCTCGTGGAGAATGCCTTGAAGCATGGTCTCTCACCCGGTCGCATCGATCAGTCCGTCCGCATCGTCGTGCGACGCAGCGGCGCGACGCTCGAACTGGTGGTCGCCGATAACGGGCGCGGCCTCGACGGGCGACTCACGGACAGCGGTCGCTTTCTCGCGGCGCAGCCCGACGTGCGCGGGCTTGGCATCGGCCTCACCAACACGCGCACGCGACTCGCGATGCTGTACGGCGATCGGTACACGTTCCGTATGGCCAACGCCCCCGACGGGGGTTGCCTCGTGGAAATTCGCCTGCCCGTGGGCGCATAAGTCGGACGCGGCGGGCGCGAGGGTGATGTGACGCGGTCGACACACCCGCCCATCCCGCGTCGGCCGCGGGGCAGCTATCGTGCGGTATGTCTTCGCCTCTCATGACGCCTCGATTCCGCCGGACGGCGCCCGCGCGCCGTCCCCGCCAGCTCCTGCGATGGCTCCGCGTCGGTGCGACCCTCCTGGTGCTCGTGGGGAGCACGCTCGTGGTCCCCGACGCGCTCGATGCGTGGGGCGCCAAGGGACACCGCCTCGCGGCGAGCGCGGCGGCCGGCGCACTCCCCGAGGAGATGCCGGCCTTCTTCCGCGCCGCCGCGGCGCAACTCACGTATCTCAATCCCGAGCCGGATCGGTGGAAGGGGCGTGCCGAGCGCGACCAGGACCCCGCGCTCGATGGCGCCTTCAACGCCGATCATTTCCTCGATACCGAAATGGCCGATTCGTCGGTGCGACGTCGCGCGCTCGCGGCGCCGCATCGGTATGCGTACGCGGATTCGCTGCGCGCGGCAGGCATCGAGGCGGCCCAGATGGGGTTCGCGCCCTTCGCGATTCTCGAGCTCACGCAGCGGCTGCGACAGCAGTTCCGCATGTGGCGCAGCGCCCCCGACTCGGCGACGCGGGCGTGGATCGAGGCCCGCATCATCGACGACGCGGGCATTCTCGGCCACTACGTGACCGACGTGTCGAATCCGGCGCACACGACAATTCACTACAACGGCTGGGTGGGCGCGAATCCGAAGGGGTACGCGACCGACAAGGCATTCCACGGTCGCTTCGAAACCGCGTACGTGCAGGCACACCTCGAGTTGTCCGATGTGACACCGCGGGTGCGCGCCGAGGCGCGCGTGCATCGTGCGCTGCGCGCGGAGATCCTGGCCTACATCGCCCAAGGGCACGCCGAGGTCGAACGTCTGTATCAGCTCGACCAGAAGCAGCCGTGGGGTATCGAGGCCACGTCGGCTGAGCACAAGGCGTTTGCGGCGGAGCGCCTGGCCGCCGGCGCCACGATGCTGCGCGACCTGTGGTGGACGGCGTGGGTGACGAGCGCGGGCTCGTCGTGAGGACGTTGGCTGCGCCCGCGCCTCAGAGCCAGCGCCGCACACGCGCCGCGTAGGCTCGGTACGGCTCGCCGAAGCGCTCGCGCAGATACCGCTCTTCGCGCGCGATGACGCCCCACTGCAGCACGCCAACGGTGAGCGGCAGCAGGACGAGACCCCAGCCGTTGGCGCGCCCCCACGCATACGCAAGCTGGAGCGCGAGGAGGCCCACGTAGATGGGGTTTCGGCTGAGTGCGTACGGCCCCGTATCGACGATGGCGCGCGTCGGCTTCCACGGCTCGACCGGCGTGCGCGCGCGACGCAGCGTGAGGACGGCCGTGCCGACAAGCGTGAGCGCCGCCACCAGACAGCCAACCGCCAGCGTCCACCGCCACCCGACGGGCTCGAGTCGCAGCAGTAGCGGATGCCACCACCGCATCGCCTCGGCGACGAGCATGACCGCCAGCGGGATCGTGGGCGGCGGCGCAATCACGCCAGCGGTACGACGAGAGGAGGAGGAAGCGGGGGCAGGCACGCACGCGCTCGAGCAAGCGGGACGAGGTGTCGGGTGATCCCGTACACTACACGCGGCGACCGCTGACAGCCATGCGGCCAGCACCGGCGCACTCTGCAGGACCACTCGTGCTCCACCCGTCACCGGAGACGTGAATGTCCCGCCGCATGCTCGTGCCGCTCGATGGCTCGCCGTTCAGTGAACGTGCGCTCTCCCTCGCGGTCCCGCTCGCGCAACAGCAGGGCGCATCGCTCGTGCTCGCCATGGCCTGTCCGTTGCCCGCCGCTCCGCCCGACACCGGGATGTCCGGCGCGCTCGACCCCACCCATCACCTGAGTGTGCGTGAGCACCTCCGACACAGCCTCGAACGCACGGCACGTCGCGTGGCCACCAAGTACGGCGTGACCACGGCGACGCAGTTCCGTGACGGCGCCATCGTCGATGAGCTCGAGGGCGCCATCGCCGACACGCAGGCGGCGTTCGTGGTGATGACCACCCACGGTCGCGGCGGCCTGAGTCGCGCGTGGTTGGGCAGTGTGACCGATACGCTGCTGCGCCGCACGACGGTGCCCATGCTGCTCACGAGAACGGTGCGCAAGTGGACGTTGACGGCCGCCGGCGAGCCGATCTTTCCACGCCTGCTCGTGGCGGTCGACGGATCAGCTGTGTCCGAGGCGGCCTTCGAGGTCACGCTGGCGCAGCTCGGCGAGAGCGTCGGGGAGTTTGTGCTCGTGCGTGTCGATGATGCGCCGATTGCCGCAGTCTCGAGCACGTGGATCGGCGAGGCGACGCGTCGTCTGCAGGAGAGCTACCTCGAACCGTTGGCGGAGCGCTTCCGCACTCCCGACCGACGCATCACGACGCTTGCGCTCGTGCATCACGATGCACCGCGCGCCATGCTCGACGCGGTGCGTGCGACGCATGCGTTCGGCATCGCCATCGGCACACACGGCCGCACCGGCGTTCGACGGGCGGTGCTTGGCAGTGTGGCCGACAAGGTCATTCGTGCAGCGGGCGTGCCGGTGTTCGTCGTGCCGTCGACCGGCACCAGCTGACCTCGCCCGTTACCGGCCGTTGTACGCTGAGCGCGCTACGCGGCCTGCAAGTCGCGCTGCCGCTGCAGCGCGATGACGTCGTGCCCCTTGGCCTTGAGGCGCTCGGCAAGGCTCGCCTTGTCGACCGCCTTGAGGTAGGCCTCGAGCGGTTCGACCTCACCCGCGTTGACGAGGTCCATGAGCGCGTCATTGAGCAACACCATGCCGAGCCGCTTGTTGGTCTGCATGATGGAGGGGATCTGCACCGTCTTGCCCTCGCGAATGAGATTCGCGACGGCCGTGTTCACGAGCAGCACTTCGCGTGCCGCCACGCGGCCTCCACCGACACGCTTGAGCAGCGTCTGCGAGACGACGCCCTTGAGCGACTCGGCGAGCATGACGCGGATCTGCTCCTGCCGATCGGCGGGAAACTGATCGATGATGCGATCGATCGTGCCCGCCGCCGTCGCCGTGTGCAGCGTGCCAAGCACGAGATGGCCGGTCTCGGCCGTTTCGATCGCGATGGCGACCGTTTCGAGGTCACGCAGTTCGCCAACGAGCACGACGTCGGGGTCTTCGCGCAGCGCCGCGCGCAGTGCGCTCTTGAAGCTCTGCGTGTGCACGCCCACCTGACGCTGCGTGATGAGGCAGCGCTTGTTCTGGTGCACGAACTCGATCGGGTCCTCGATCGTGATGATGTGGTCGTTGCGCGTGCGATTGATCAGGTCGACGAGCGCACAGAGCGTTGTGGACTTCCCCGAGCCGGTGGGGCCCGTGACGAGCACGAGTCCCTTGCTGAGCGCGCAGAGCTGCTGCACTTCCGGGCTGATGCCCATCTGCTCGACCGTCACGGTTTCGGCCGCGATGGTGCGGAAGACGGCTGCCGTGCCGTTGCGATCCTTGAGCACGTTCGCCCGGAAGCGGGAGAGGCCGACGATCTCGTGCGCGAAATCGGTGTCGGACCGTTCGCGGAACTCGTCTTCGTTGCGCTTGGGCATCGCGGCCGTCACGAGCGCCGTGAGCTGCTCATCGGTGAGCGGTGCTTCTTCAGCAAGACGCTGGAGATCGCCGCCCACGCGCACCACCGGTGGCTCGCCCACGCGCAGATGCAGATCGGCCGCGCCGACCTCGACCTGTCGCCGGAGCAGCCGCTCGAGCGCTTCGAGCGCTGCCTGACGGCTGCAGAACGGGCCCCAGGCGCGATCGGAGGCGCGTCGCCCGGGATGATGGGAGGCACTCCATTGGCCGCCGACGCTCTCTCCGCCGCGGCGCATCTGACCGCCCTCGTTGCCCTCGCCTGGCGCGCTCTGTCGCCGGTCCAGCGTGGCGGGCGTCACCTGCTGATCGCTTTGCCGACGCCGCATGATGACCGCGAACGGCCGCCCGTCGAAGGAGGGCTCGTGCACGGTCACGTCCACGGCCTGCTCCGGCGGCACCTGGGCGACCTGCTCGAGCAGCGCCTCGATCTGGCCACGACCGAGCGGCTGCCGCGTGACCGGCTGCATCTGGCCGTCGCGACGCAGGTAGACGGGGTCACCGTCGCGCAGCAGCACGTCGTCCATGTGACGGCTGTGCAGCAGATGCAGAATGGAATCGAGAGACGCCGACATGCGAGTCGCGGAAGACGGGAACGAGCGGGAACACTCGGGGGACGTGAGGCGCGCGTGGCGCGTCACGAACCGGGCCGCCGGGCTGGCACAATCGTCACGTGTTGCGACGGTGGTTGTTTCGCGGGGACGC
>JALOPN010000239.1 GCA_025453875.1 Gemmatimonadaceae bacterium
CCCGCTCTCCCGCGCGTCCTCGGCCACGACGCGCGCCTTGATCGCGATGCTCTCCGCGATGAGCGCCGGAAGCGCGTCCAGTTCGTGTCCACTCGCGCCAGCCATCGTGGGCAGATGCCCACACAACGCCGTGAAGTGATCCGCATCGGCAATGAGACCGTGCTTGATCATCTCGGCCAGCCCCTCGCGACGCGGCGACTCGGGGAGGGTGCGCAGCACGTCCACATCCACGATCACGAGCGACGGATCGTGAAATGCCCCAACCAGATTCTTCCCCGCCGCCGTGTCGATCCCCGTCTTCCCACCGACACTCGAATCCACCATCGCGAGCAATGACGTCGGCACCTGCACGATCGGCACGCCACGGTGCAGCGTCGCCGCCACGAACCCCGCGAGATCGCCGGTGACGCCGCCACCGAGCGCGATCACGGTCGTGTCACGTCCCGCGCCCCACGACAACAGCGCGTCGGTGAGACGCGCCCATTCCTCGCGACACTTGGACGCTTCGCCACTCGGAATCGTGAGCAGCAGCGTACGATCGGGAGGCAGCTCCGCGCGTGCGATTTCCGCGTGGTGCCGAGCAACCGCTTCATCGGCGATGATCGCGTAGCGGTGATTGGGCGCGTGCTGCTCGACCAGCGGGCCGATCGACGCCAACAGCCCACGCCCCACATGCACCGGATACCCGAGCGGAAGCGCGAGCCGGGTGTCGCTCACGATGTCACCACGTCACTTCGCCCGCACCAGCGCGCTTGTTGGCGAGCCGCGCGAGCGTGAACAGCAGATCACTCAGGCGATTGAGGTAGATGACCACGAGCGTCGGCAGCTCGATGTCGTGCGACAACCGCACCACACGTCGCTCCGCACGACGACACACCGTGCGCGCCACGTGCAGCGCCGCGGCCTTCGGCGTGCCGCCCGGAATGATGAAGCTCTGCAGCGGCTCGAGCTCACTCTCCGCCGAGTCGATCGCGCGCTCCAGCTCGCCAATGCGCTCCGCATCGATGCGCGCCTTCGCAAGCTGCTCGCGCATCTTGTCATGATCCGGCGTCGCGAGCAGCGCCCCGATCGCAAACAGATCACGCTGAATCGGCACGAGCACCTCATCAATGCGCGGCATCAACTCGATGCAGCGCGCGAGGCCGAGGGCAGCATTCAACTCATCCACATCGCCGTACGCTTCGACGCGCGGATGATCCTTGTCAACGCGGCCACCGCCAAAGAGGCCGGTATCGCCGGAGTCGCCAGTCTTGGTGTAGATCTTGAAGGACATGCACGGAAATGGGTGGAGCGTAACCACGGAAACGGGAGGAGCGTAACCACGGAAACGGGTGTTGCCGGGGCCGGCATCGGGGCGCGTAAGCAGAGCTTCAGCTCCTTCCAGCCCGCATCAGCACCATCGGCTCCATCAGCTTCCTGCACGATCGCGGTGGGGCGAGCGCCTGCGGCTACGTGGACAGGGTGGTGCGTGGCCACTCAGCACCATCGGCTCCATCAGCTTCCTGCACGATCGCGGTGGGGAGAGCGCCTGCGGCTACGTGGACAGGGTGGTGCGTGGCCACCGCTCGGCGGTTCAGCTGCGCCGCGCTCCGCGCGGCGAGGCCGAACGGTCGCCCTACACGATCCGTTGCTCGAAACACACGCCGCCCGCCCCCACCGCGATCGAGCAGGAAGCTGCGGGAGCCGATGGTGCTGATGCGGGCTGGAAGGAGCTGAAGCTCTGCTGACGCGCCCCGATGCCGGCCCCGGCAACACCCGTTTCCGTGGTTACGCTCCTCGGTTACGCTCCTCCCGTTTCCGTGCCTACGCCCTCCGCCCATTTCCCCTCCAACCGGCTATCTTCCCGATCTGTGCCCGCCCTTCTTCTGCTCCCCCTGTTCGCTGCTACTGTCCTGATCGCTGCCCCGCTCGCGGCGCAGGACTTTGCGTGCGAGCGGGGCGATCGGGAGGTGCGAGCGCTGCGGTTCGCCGGGCATCGGGAGTTCAGTACGCTCGAGTTGCGCGCCGCGGTGGCGACGTTGCCGTCGTCGGGGGGTGGGTTGCCGTTTTTCGGCACGCGACGGTGCCTCGACCCCGTGGAGTTCGCGCGTGATCGGCAGCGCCTCGAGGTGCTGTATCGCCGGCGCGGCTACCCCGATGTGCAGGTCGACACACTCGTCGAGTCGGTTGGCACCGACGTCGTCGAGGTGACCTTCGCGGTGCGCGAGGGGACACCGATGCGGGTGGCGACGTTGAGTGTGCGTGGACTGGACGCGGTGCCGGAGGCCGATGCGATGGCGGCGGCGTTTCCGTTGCGCGCGGGTGGCCTGTTCAATCGGGTCGCGCTGGAAGAAGGTCGCGATTCGCTTGTGCGACAGTTGCGCAACTCCGGATGGGCTGGCGCGGAAGCCCTGCTCGCGTACACCACCGACGAACAGGCCAAGACGGCCGACGTCGAAGTGCTGGCGGTGCCGGGGACGCGCGCGCGCATCGGGCAGGTGCGCATCGTGGTCGACAGCACCGACGGGAGTGCGCGCATTCATGAGTCAAGCATTCGACGTGCGATGGCGCTGCAGACGGGTGACTGGTACAGCGCGCGTGCGCTGATCACGGCGCAGCGGTCGTTGTATCAGCTCGATGCCTTCCGGCGTGTCGATCTGCAGCTCGATCGCGAGCCGACCGCGGGCGACAGCGTGGTGGATCTCACCGTGCGACTGCTCGAAGGCGATCGGTATGCGGCGCAAGGTGGCATCGGGTGGGCGACGCTCGACTGTGTGCGCATGCAGGGCGCGTACACCGATCGCGACTTCCTGCCGTGGGCCCCTCGGCTCGAGCTCAACGGGCGTGTGTCGAAGGTTGGAATCGGCGCACCGCTCGATGGCGCGGAGGGGATCTGTCAGCAGCAGGCGCGGCAGGATCCCTACAGCGCGACGCTCAACTACTACGCGGGCGCCACCATTCGTCAGCCGGCGGCTGGTCCGCGGGCCCGCGTGCCCACGATCACCGTGTACAGCTCCACGCTGAGTGAGTACAAGGCCTTTCTGCGACGCACGCCGATCGGAGGCGCGCTGTCGATCGCGAATCCGTTGCAGTCGCGCTTTCCGTCCACGTTGAGTTATCAGGTCGAACTCGGGCGCACGGAAGCCGAGCCGGCGTTCTTCTGCGCGGTGTTCAACACGTGTGATGCGGAGTCACGGTCGTTCCTGCAGCGTAACACACGCCTCGCGGCACTCGGGTATACCGCCACGCTCGATCGCACGAATGATCCGCTGCGTCCGACGCGTGGGCTCACGCTGCGACTCGATGCACGGCATGCGAGCACACTCGTCGGGTCGGATCGGTCGCAGCAGTTCACGCGCTTCGTGGGCGACGCCACGTGGTACACGGCGCTTGGCGGTGGTGCCGTGTTGCTCGCGCATGTGCGCGGTGGTGTCGTGTACGGCGGTGGGACGAGTCCTGAGCTCGGCGGCTTCATCCCGCCGCAGGAGCGACTGTACGCTGGTGGCCCGACCACGGTGCGTGGCTTTCGCCAGAATGAACTGGGGCCCGCGGTGTACATCGTGGCCGGCTTCACCGAACGAACTGACGGAACGGACACCTTCTACGAGGCCGACACCACGCGCTTCGAGGAGCGCGTCGTGCCAGTCGGTGGTAACACGCTGCTCGTGGGCAACCTCGAGCTCTCGGTACCGAGTCCGGTGTTGCGCGGGTTGTTGTCGTGGGCGGCATTCGCCGACGTGGGTCGCTTGTGGAATCGCGGCGCAGTCATCGGCATCGAACGCGCCAGTGCCGCGAACACGCTCGTCACGCCGGGCCTTGGCGTGCGCATCGCCTCACCGTTCGGCGCCATTCGTGTCGATCTCGGCTACAACCCGTATCGCCTGCCGGAAGGCGCCGCCTACTTCAATGCGCCACTGCAGGCCGGCGTTGCGCCGCTGTACTGCGTGAGTCCCGGCAATCGGTTGCCGGTGAGTGCTGCGCCCGTGGCCGGTGCGCCGCCGGTGCAGGCGACGGGTGCGTGTCCCGCAACGTATCGGCCGCCGGCGCGCTCGGGATTTCTGCGGCGCCTGAATCCGAGCATCTGGATCGGACAGGCGTTCTGACATGGCCCGTCCGCGCACCATCATCTTCACCGCTGCCGGGCTGCTGCTTGGTCTGCTGCTCGTCGTGCTGGGTGCGGTCGCAGGGCTGACGCAGACCGATCGTGGACGCGCGGTGTTGCGGGGCGCGCTGCTGCCGGTGGCGCGCGCCGCGATTCCGGGACGGCTGCACGTCGGAACGATCGGGGGCAATCTGTTCACGTCGCTCTCGATCGATTCGCTGGAAGTGACGGCGCCCGACGGCACGCTGTTCCTGCGTACCGGGCCCGTGCGTGTCGAATACGATCCGCGGGATCTGCTCGCGCGTCGCATCGTCGTGCGGCACGCGCGCATCGAACGGGCGGTGGTGAACCTCGTCGACTACGGCAACGACGACTGGAACTGGAAGCGCGCGTTGCGTCGCTCGGGACGAACGAACACGCCGTCGCGCGTGCCGGGTGGGTTCGGGAGCTGGATTCGTCTCGACAGCGTCGATCTGGTCGAAGCGACGGTCGCGGTGCGTGACCCGTGGCGTCCGGCCGATTCGTTGCGCGGCGCGCGACGCGACAGCGCCATTCGCTACAATCTTGCGCGGCGCGATCTCGAAGTGCGTCGTGATGGTGATCGCCTCGTGAAGGTGCGTCGCTGGGAGCGCGTGAACGCCGCGCTCGGGCCATCGCGCCTCGCGCACCCCGACAGTGCGGGGCTGCGCTTCGCTGTGCGACATGTATCGGCGGTGGAGAACGATCCCAACTTCTACTTTCGCCACGTGGGTGGCACGTTCCGGCTGCTCAAGGATTCGCTCTGGGTGGATACGGTGCGTGTCGAGCTTGCGCGTTCCGGTGGTGAGGCGTGGGGCAAGCTGGTGTGGGGCAGCGGACTGCCCATGCGCTGGGACCTGCGCATTCGCGGCGACTCCATCGCCTTCACCGACATCGCCTGGATCAGCCCGGTGCTGCCGCACGAAGGTGGCGGTCGATCGCGGATTCACATTCGCAATGACCCACGCAATCTGCGCGTGATGGAGTATGTCATCACCGACATGGATGCGCGCGCACTGCGGTCCCGCTTGCGCGGGCGCATGACCTTCGGCGTGGGCGATACCGTCCTGCGCATCACGGATGTCGGCGTGGATCTGTCGCCGGTGCACACCGATCTGCTCCGCTGGATGAACGCCGAACCGCGCTCACGGGTGAGCTGGATGTGTACGAGCCCGCCTTTGCCGTCTTCAAGGCGGCAACGCTGCGTCTCGATCAGCTCGATCTGCGAACGCCGCGCTTTGTGAATCCGCTCTTCCCCGAAGTCACCGGCTTCGTGTTCGGCACCATGGTTCTCGATTCCGTGTGGACCGATGTGCGGTTCTCACAGGCGCGACTGTGGCATCGTGATGGGCCCGGCGATACCACCTTCGTGAGCGGGGCAGGGCGCATCACGCTGCTCGATGATGCGACGGCCTTCGATGTGGACATGAACGCCGCGCCGCTCTCGTTCACCACGTTGTCGCGCTCGTATCCCAGCTTGCCCTTGCGAGGCCGCGCCGTCGGCCCCATTCGGGCGCA
>JALOPN010000240.1 GCA_025453875.1 Gemmatimonadaceae bacterium
CTGCTCGGATCGACGAGGCCCGTGGACACCACGGCTTGCAGACTGAGTGCGGCACGCGACATCGCGACGTCCGCCGTCACGACGGCGCCGGCGCCCACGACGATCCCACCACGCGTGTAGGGCTGATAGCCGAGACGACGTGCTTCCAGCACATACGTGCCGGCGGGCACGATGGGAAACGCGTAACGTCCGTCGGCATCGGTGCGCGCTTCAAGACGCCCCGCAGTACGCGTACCGGCCGGCGTGAGTGTGAGCGTCACCGCAGACAGCACCTCGGCCGCGGCAGTGTCGCGGACGACGCCGGTCACCCGGGCCGTGGGCGCATCCTGTGCGTCGACGCGCGCAGGCAGCGCCACGGCGGCGCTGACGAGCGCCAGCGCGGCGGTCAGGCCGCGGGCGAGTGTTGACGAGCGTACGCGTGCGTGAAGCATCCGAGGCGGCGCGTGCAAAGGCACGTCCGTGTGGACCAGATCGTCCATCGATCCTCCGGGGAGGGAAGGCGCCGAGTGGCGGGGGCGCAGCGCGCGCGGCCGGCGACGGCGGGTGGGGAGTACAGCAGGGTGGGACGCGCGACGGCGCGAACGCGCGGCGGCATGGAGACCGCCAGAGCGTCCGAGCCACTACGTGGTTCGGTACGGTACGGTTGAAGGCACGCCTGAACGAGAGGGAATCCCGGACAGTCGCCCCCCCGGCTGGCTCAGGTCCCGATCACCAGCCCGCCGTCAACGGGCAGGATCGCCCCCGTGATGAACCGCGCCGCATCGGAGCACAGGAAGCAGTACGCCTCGGCCACCTCCTCCGGGGTCCCCATGCGTCCCAGCGGGGCGCGTTCCGCGAACCGCGCGAGCAGATGCGTCGGCATGGCCGCCGTCATGTCCGTACCGATGAAACCCGGCGCGATCGCATTCACGCGAATGCCGTGGCGGCCGAGTTCACGCGCCCACACCTGCGTCATCCCTTCCACGCCGGCCTTGGCCGCCACGTAGTTGGTCTGCCCGAAGTTCCCCGCGCGCGCCACCACCGACGACGCGTTGCAGATCACGCCGCCGCCGTTGGCGATCATGATGGGCACCACGGCCTGCGTGCAGTGGAACACGCCCGCCAGGTTCACCGCCATCACCTCGTCGAACGCATGCGAGGACATGCCCTCGACCGGCGCGCCGTCCACCACCTTCACGAGCTGCGCGTCGCGCACGACGCCCGCATTGTTGATGAGCACATGAATCGCCCCGAACCGGGCGACCGTGCGTTCCACGGCGTCATCGATCGCGGTGCGATCGCGCACGTCGACGCGTAGCGGCAGCACGCGCGCGCCCGTCTCGGCCTCGGCCGCCCACGCGCCAAGCGCCGACGCGTCACGGTCCCAGATGGCCACCGCGGCGCCACGGGCGAGCAGGTGCTGCGCCGTCGCACGTCCGATGCCGTTGCCGCCGCCGGTCACAACGGCCACCTTGCCTGCAAAGGAGGGAGTCATGCGACGAAGCTACCGCGGGGGCGGCGGCGGTGCGCGGTTCGTGGTGGTCACCCTGGTGCTGCTGGCCGCGTGCAGCGAGCCAGTGACGATCGATGTGGCGCCACCCGTCGCGCGCGATGCGGCAACGGCCGTGACGCTGCCACCGCCTCCGGTCTCGGTGGTGGACGCACCGATCGCGCTCGACTTGCGCATCGCCCTCGGCGCACTGGAACAGGCCGTGCCACGACAGTTCGGCGATCTCGAGCGGCAGATCCGACACCCACGCAATGCCCGGCAGCGCTTCGCGTTCGAAGCCCGACGCGAGCCGTTTCGCGTTGCCCTCGACGGGGATCGCCTCTCGATCAGCACCGTCGTGGCCTACGCGGGACGCGGGTGGTACGACCCGCCGCTTCTCCCCGCCGTCAGCGCGTCGTGCGGCACGGGTGACACGCGACCGCGCGTGCGGGCGCGGGTGGAATCGCAGCTCGACATGACGCCCGATTGGCGACTGCGCACGAAGACGCGACTGACCTCTCTCGCGCCATACTCGGACACGGAGCGCGACGCGTGTCGTGTCACCGCGTTCCAGATCGACGTGACCGATCGTGTGCTCGAGGGCGTGCGTGGCCTGCTGCGACGCCAGCTCCCCCGCCTCGATCGTGAACTCGCCGCGTGGGACGTGCGCTCGCGTCTCGCGCGATGGTACGGACTGCTCGGCAGACCGATTCGCGTTACCGACAGTCTCTGGCTGCTGCTGCGCCCGGGCGCGGTGCGCTACGGCGGACTGGCCCTCGATGACACGGCGCTCGTGGCCGATGTCCGGCTCTTCGCGACGCCGCAGTTGGTGAGCGGTGCTGAGCCGCAACTCCCGATGCCACCGCTTCCGCGATTCGACACGGCGCAGAGTGAGGTCGGTGACAGCGCGCGCATTCTGCTCGAAGCGCGCATCGACTACGCGACCGCGTCGGGATTGCTGCGCGACGCGCTGGTGGGGCGCACGTTTTCGCGATGGCAACGGCGCGTGCGCATCGACGATGTGCGACTCGTGCCGGTGGGCGACGGGCGCGTCGCGTTCGGTGTGCGCTTCTCCGGTGCCGCACGCGGCGAAGGCTGGTTGCTGGGCACGCCCGCACTCGACGCGCGCACCGGCGTCCTCACGATCCCCGATCTCGATTTCGACGTCGCGACCGGTGACGTGCTGGTGCGTGGGCTCGCGTTCCTGCGGTCGGAGGCCACGCTCGCCGCGCTGCGTGCGGCCGCGCGCATCCCGCTCACGGGGCCGATCGACGAGCTGCGCGAAACGGTGGAGCGCGCGATGAATCGTGAACTCGCGGACGGGGTGCATCTGTCCGCGACGCTCACGTCGGCGCGTGTGGTGCAGGTGGCGGTGTTGGCGGACGCGCTGGTCGCGCGGGCGGAGACGACCGGCGCGATCGGATTGGGGATCGATCGTGAGGTGAGCGCGCGGCGGGTGAGGAGGGGGTCGCGCTGACGACGCGTCGCGTGGCGCGCTACTCACCGGGCCCCACGCCCGCTCCCCTGATCACGCCATCGGAAAATCGTCGATGGGCGCGGGGAGCAGATACGGCGCTTCCCGCTCGAGGTTGCGCCAACGCTCGCGCGGGACGGCCTCGAGCGTACGGCGCATGGCTTCGCGCATGAGTGCCGCGTCGGGGAGCTGCAGCGTGGCGAGATCGCGGCGGGTGTGCATGAGCTCGAGCGCGCGGATCGCGGCGCTCACCGGCTCCTCCCACACCTCCACTCGTTCACCGGCGATGACGAGCACGGGCGCGCGGACCTCGTCGACGCGGCCCGCCGGGTCTTCGTAGGAGATGCCGCGGGTCGAGGGCGGCAGGTAGTTCGCGCCGTCAGGGCCGGTCGGCGGACTGGGGGCGAGACGACGGGGAGTGCCGGACATACCGGGAGTATACCGCGCGAGCGTCAACTTTCCGTCATCTGGGTCACGAACATTCGCTCTCGGACCGCCGAAACGCAGCACGGGGCGCCTCGTATGAAGAGGCGCCCCGTGCCGTGCAGAGCGGGCGACCGGACTCGAACCGGCGACGTCCAGCTTGGGAA
>JALOPN010000241.1 GCA_025453875.1 Gemmatimonadaceae bacterium
GAGCGCGGTGCGCGCGGTGTTGAGCTGCGTCTGCGACGTGAGCAGATCGAGTACGGTGGATGCGCCGAGCTGATACCGCTGCTGCTGCACGCGGAGATCTTCTTCGGCCGCCGCGATCGATGCGAGTTGCACCTGCACACGCGCCGTGGCCGTCTCCAGTGCGCGCAACTGCTGCTGCAGCGTCTGGCGCGTCTGGAGCTGCGCGTCACGCGCCGCCGCTTCCGCGTTGTCGAGCGCGACGTTGGCGCTCACCTGCTGCTGTTCGCGCGCGAAGCCGTTGAAGAGCGGAAACTGCAGATTGAAGTTGTACGTCTGACGTGTGGCCGCGCGCTCACCGAAGAGCAGCAGGTTGTTGGAGGCGAACTGCTGGCTTGCGCTGTTCAACCCGTAGTTGAACGACATGCTGACGGTGGGCATGTACTGCGTGCGCGTGCTGCGCCGCGCCATGCGCGCCGACGTGAGGTTGGCGAGCGCCGCTTCCACGGCCGGCCCGCGCATCGCCATGCGCTCCAGCGCGGCGGCGTCCGGCAACGTCGCATCGTCGGGCACGGCCGCGGTATCACTCGGCATGGCGGTCACGGGCTCGTCGCTGCTCACCAGCCGCGTGAGCGCGGCGTTGGCCACCCGCAGATCGTTCTGCGCGCTGAGGACCGCGAGCTGCGCGTTCCCCACCTGAATGATCGAGCGCAGGGAGTCCGACTTCGTGGCCGCGCCCGCCCCGACGCGCGCGATCGACGCCTGCAGCTGCGCCTGCGCCTGCTCCAGCTGCGCGCGCGCCGCGGACTCGCTCTCGCGCGCCGCGAGGACGGCGAAATACTGCTGCTTTACCTGCAGCGCGATGTCGTAGCGCGCCGCCACCACCGAGGCTTCGGCCGCTTCGACCTGCGCGCCCGACTGCCGCAGTTCGTGCAACCGACGGCCACCGTCGAACAGCTCGAGGCTGCTGCTCAGGCCGTTGCTGTAGTTCCACGGATTGCCCGTGAGCGGCACCAGGTTACCCTGGAAAAAGATGGCACCCTGCGTGCGGCCGGTGCCCATGTTCATGTTGAGCGACGGCAGGAACGCGCCGAGCGCGCTGCGACGGGCCGCCGCGGCGTTGCGCAGCGACCCACGGGCCTGCACCGCACCCGGCAGTGAGCGCTGCGCGGCGGCGACCGCCGTTTCGAGCGTGATGGGGCGCGCCTCGTCGGTGCCCTGCGCGAGGAGCGCTGGCGCCGCGGGGAGAGACAGAATCGCCGCGACCAGGGCCGCGGCTCGAGGGGCAAATCGGATTGTCACGCGGTTACCGCTCCCTGGTGTCGGAACGCGCACTGTCGGATTGGGCCGACATGCGATTGCGCAGCTGAATGAAGGCCTCGCGCTGTGCCGGGTCGAGATGCAACTCGATCAGCGTGCGCGCGCTGTCGCGCGCCGAATCGAGCGCGGGCCGAAGCGGCAGCATGATCTCGTCGTAGCGCGCCTTGCGCCACGTGAGGATGGAATCGACGGTGGCCGTCTGAGCGTCGGACAACGACAGCTCACGCGCCAACTGTTGCACGAGCCCGCTGTACGTGTACTCGCGGGCAACGGTCCCGTCCTTCTTGATGGCGCCCGTGGAGCGACCCGCCGCGAAACCGCTCGCGCCGCCCGTCAGGAACGCGCCCAGCAGGAACGCGATCGCAACCGACTTCGATCGGGACGATGCAGCATTCACGGCACGCTCAGGGTTCGGCGTTGAACAGATGACGATCGGCGCGAGCCTTGCGATCGCCACGTGGCACCGTGAAGGCGATCGTGGGATCTTCCTCGCCCGACAGATCGAACACGGTCCAGTACGCGGCGCCCGCAGCCAGCTGCTGCATCTCGGCATCGACCTGTCGCTGCTTCCACAGCGAGAAGCCGGCGAGCGACAGCATGAGCCCGGCCGCGACCAGGCCCGCCACGCGCGCGACCTTCCACTCGGCCAGCACGTTCCACCATTCGAGCGGGGTCTCCGCCTGACGCAGGCGCGCCATGATGCGTCCTTCGAGACCCGCCCAGTACTGCTCGTCGGTGGGCGACGCATACAACGAGGCCAACGCGGCCGAGATCGCAGGATCGTCTCCTGTGCTCCGGTCTCGCAGCGTACGCTCCGAGTGCGTGGTCATGACTCTCTCCGAAGATTGACGAGCAGGCGACGCAGCGCCGCTCGCGCATGATGCAGGTCCGATCGCGCCGTCCCTTCCGGGATGCCGAGCACCTGTCCGATTTCCGAATGCTTGTACCCTTCCACATCGTGCAACACGAGCACGGCACGCTGACGCTCGGGCAACTCGACCAACGCCTGCGACAAGCGCTCCCGCAACTCCGCACCCAGTGCCGGATCGCGAAACGGTGACGACACCGACTCGTGCAACTCATCGGCATCGCGCACCTTCTTGCGCCGCGCAATGTCGAGCGCGGCGTTGGCGACGATGCGATGCAGCCACGCACCAAACGCCTGCTCCGGTCGGAACCGCGCCAGTGCACGCCACGCGTGCAGGAACCCTTCCTGCACCGCATCCTCGGCGTCGTCGTGCGTGAGCACGATCGATCGCGCCACCGCGTACGCACGTCGCTGATGTCGCTGCACGAGCCCCGCGAATGCCACATCGTCACCGGCCTGCGCCGCCAATACCAGCGATCGCTCCGCCAGCACTTCCGGCGACAGCCCGTCCGTCGCCAACCGCACATCGTCCGTCACGCGCTCACCCGCCGTCGCCGCAGGTGCGGCGACTCGAGGCGCCGACACGGTGGTCGGCAGCGGGAAGGGGAGCGTGGCGGAAGTCATGCGTTCGGGTGTCGTCATCGACCTTACGCGCCCCCCGCGAGCGGCGTTGATGCGGCTGCGTCGGAGGCCGCGGCACCGGGCCCGGCGTCGAGCCCCACGCCCGCCAGACCGAGCGCCGGCGCGATCCCACGGAGCGCCTCCAGCACGAACGCAATGTGCTCGTCCAGCGAAACGCCGAGGGCGTCGGCGCCCGACGTGATGTCCTCACGATTCACTCCCCGCGCGAACGCCTTGTCCTTGAGTTTGCGACGCACGCCCGGCACGTCCACGTCGGCAATCGCCTTGCTCGGCTTGACCAGCGCACACGCCGTCAGCAAGCCGCACAACTCGTCGCACGCGAACAGCGCACGCGCCATGTCGGTCGTGCGCGGTACGCCGGTGTAGTGGGCATGCCCGAGGATGGCGTCGCAAATCTCCTCCTCCATTCCGATCGATCGCAGATAGCGCACGCCCTCCGCCGGATGCTCCGCATCGGCCGCCTGCGCCGCATTCGGAAACCGCTCGTAGTCGAAGTCGTGCAACAGCCCGGCGAGCCCCCACGCCTCGACATCGCCCCCGAACCGCGGCGCGTACGCCCGCATGGCGGCCTCGACCGCGAGCATGTGCTTGCGAAGGGAATCGCTGGCGGTCCAGTCGTGGACGAGGGCCAGGGCGGAGGCGCGGGAGAGCGAGGGCACCATGGGTGGACGGGGGAGAGGGCGGGGAGTTAACCCCTTGGGAGCGGGCGCGTAAGCAGCTGATCAGGGAACCGCCAGCCCGCCTCAGCTCCACCAGCTCCACCAGCTTCCTGCACGATTGGGGCGGGGGGCGAGGGTGGGTGCGGTCAGAGTGAGTGGGTGCGTCGCGGGCGCTCGGCAGTTCAGCTGCGCCGCCGGAGGCGGCGTTGGCCGAGCGGTGGCCAAACGCAACTCGCGGCCGCAGCACTCGAGGGTGCCCGGCCGCGATCGTGCGGGAAGCTGGAGGAGCTGGTGGAGCTGATGCGGGCTGGCGGTTCCCTGATCCGCTGCTTACGCGCCCGGATCGTGGCGCGTAGCACCACCGATTTCCGTGGTACTCCCCCCAATCTCCGCAGGACGCACCACCCGTTTCCGTGGCTACGCCGCCACCGCTTGCCGCGCTGCCCCCACTCCCGCGTGCTCTCCCTCGTGTGCATCGAACTTCTTGTTCGTCCACATGACGAGGGCGACGACGACGGCCGCGATGAAGAGGGCCCCACCGATGAGGCCGAGGAAGGCGGCG
>JALOPN010000036.1 GCA_025453875.1 Gemmatimonadaceae bacterium
GCGAAGATGCCGTCCACCACAAGTGACCGCAGGTCGCCCTCGGGGAGCGCGGCACCGACGCGTTCACCCACGGCGGCGATGAGCCCTTCAATCGCATCCTGCAGCGGCGCGGCCCACGTGAAGATCGACTGGAAGACCAGCGCCATGAGGGCCACGAAGAGCACCGGCCCGAAGAATCGATGCAACACCACCGCATCGATACGATCGGAGATGGTATGCGCGCCCCGCACCGGCGCACGCACGGCACGCGCCATGACCTCGCCGATCCACGCGTAGCGTGTATCGGGTTCGAGGCGTGGCGGCGCGATGCCGATCTGCGCGAGTGTCGCGTGCGCGAGCTTGCGTGCCTCGTCGAGTCCGGCGACATCGGCGACGTGCGGCTCGAGGTGCTGCACCGAGAGCAGCCGCAGTGCTTCGAGTTGTGCGGCCGAAGCGCCGAACCCTGCGGCTTCGAGGCGTGACACCATGGGCGCCAGGGCGTCCTGCACGGCCGGCGCCAAGGCAAAGCGGCGCTGCGGCGCCGGCAACGTCATCGCGGTGTCGCAGGCACGCATGAGCGCGTCGAGGCCCTGACTGCGTCGCGCGACGATCGGCACGACCGGCACACCCAACGCGTCGATCAGTTCGGGCACATCGATGTGCAGCCCTTGCGACTCGACCGTGTCCATCTGGTTGAGCGCCACGACAACCGGCAGCCCCAACTCGATGACCTGACTCGTGAGAAACAGATTGCGCTCGAGCTGCGTCGCGTCCACGACGACCACGACCACGTCAGGGCGCCACGCATCGGCGGAGCGACCGAGCAGGACCTCGAGGGCGATCTGTTCGTCCGGTGACGATGCCGAGAGCGAGTAGCTCCCCGGCAGATCGAGACACGAGACCCGTCGCCCGTCCGCCGTGCGAAACGAGCCTTCGACGCGTTCGACGGTGACGCCGGCGAAGTTGCCGACACGCTGCCGGAGTCCGGTCAGCGCGTTGAAGAGCGTCGTCTTGCCCGTGTTGGGATTGCCGACCAGCGCGAGACGGAGCACCTCACCGGACCGATCGCCGGTGGGCGTCGCGGTAGGCTCGAGGACGGAAGCAGGGGATTCGCGCACGGCCTCGCCCGACACTGCGGCGCGCGGCTCAGCCGCGCGACGTCTGGGCAGCAGGATGCGGCTGGACCGTGATGCCGGCCGTAAGCGCGGAGCCGAGCGCGAGGCGCGTACCGCGCACATCGAGCACCATGGCGTGTCGCGCGTCGATCACGCTGACCGAAGTGCCTTCGCACAGCCCCAGCGAGCGCAGGCGGCAGGCCTCGTCGGAGCCGCAGTCATCGAGCCCGAGCACCGTGGCGCGGACCCCGGGGCGACACTGCGCGAGCGTGCAGGGACGCGCGTCGGCCAGCACACCGTCAGAGGCGCGGGGCGACGATTCGGGGGCGAGCGGAAGGACGCGGAGCGACACGGTCGGCGGAGTTGAGAATGTTTCTCAATGGCAGCTTCTGTATCCTAGCGCCGCCGCCGAGCTGAAGCAATGGGGAGCAGACTGTTCGGGACCGGTTACGCCGACTGCGGCTGCCGGCGCGTCGCCAGAATCACCACGCCGATCGTCGCGATCGTCACGGCGATCACCTGCGCCATCGTGAGCCCCGCCACGAACCGATCGTCCTTGGCGCGGAAGAACTCCACGATGAAGCGCTCGAGCCCCGCCAGCACGCAATACACGCCAAAGAGCCACCCTTCCTTGTGCGTGTGCGCCCGGAAGCGCCACAGCACGAGGAACATCACGAACCCCATCGCCGTCTCGTAGAGCTGCGTGGGGTGCACGGCGATCACGTCGGTGGGCGCGGAACCGGCGGGCAACGTCGCGCCGAACATCTGCTCCATGTTCGCCGCCGTGCTCGGCGGCGCGCCATCGGGGAACTTCACGGCAAACGGACCGCTCCACGGCCGCCCGTAATCGTCGCCCACCGCCCAGCACCCGGTCCGCCCCACGGCGTAGCCCGCCGCGATCGCGATGCCCGCGACATCGGCAATGCGCATGAACACCAGCTTCTTGTAGCGAATCACCAGCCAGCAGAGCAGCACCGAGCCCATGAAGCCGCCCCAGAACACAAAGCCGCCTCGGCTCAGGAACGCCCCCGGGTCGCCTGTGAGCACCACGTAGTAGCTCTTCGCCCCGATGATCGTGCCGAGCAGCGCGGCCATCACCAGATCGGGAATGGCGTCGGCCTCCACGAGCTGTCCCCGACGCGTGAGTTCACGCTGGCAGATGATCTGCGAGATCATGAACGCCGCCAGCACCGCAAGCCCGAAGCCCGTCACTTCGACGGGACCGAACGAGAATGTGGTGGGGAGTGCCGTGATGCCGTCGGACGCAAACATGCCGGAGGGGATGGAGTTCAGAGTCGCGAGTGTGACGTGCCAGGATCAAACATACCCGGAATCGGCCACGCCGCATGCGCGGAAAACGCCGCGTCGCCGACTTCACCACGACGAAAGCGGAAGGCGCCGGCCGCCGCGATCATCGCGGCGTTGTCCGTCGCCAGACGCGGTGTGGGCGCGAACACCTGCGCGTCGCTGCGTGCGGCACGCATGGCCGCGCGCGCGATATGCGGGGCCTCGTCGGCGAGTACACCGCGCGCCTCCGCATCGCGTACCGCGAGCAGCACCGCGGTCTTGAGACCGCTGAACGACAGATCGTAGTAGTCGGGATCGGCGGGCGTCTGGTTGCGCTTGAGCATGGGGCGCGCGAAGCGATGCCGAGACGGGTCACCGGTGCGGGCGAGCTCCTCGAGTGGGCGACCGCCGGGGTAGGGGAGTCCGAGCAACTTCGCCACCTTGTCGAACGCCTCGCCCACGGCGTCGTCGCGCGTGCGACCGAGCAGGCGATACGAACCCCACTCGGGCACATCGAGCAGCAAGGTGTGACCACCGCTCACCAGCAACGCCGTGAACGGAGGCACGGCGTCCTCGTGTTCGAGCGCCGTCGCGAACAGATGTCCCTCCATGTGATGCACCGGCACTACCGGCAGTCCACGCGTGATGCCGAGCGCCTTGGCGAAGTGCACACCCACGAGCAGCGCACCCACGAGCCCCGGTGCGTGCGTGACGGCGATCGCTTCGCCACGCCACCGAAGAAGCGATGGACATCCTGCGAGAGAATCACGAGCGAGCGAATCGAGAAGCGCGTGCCATCGTACTCCACGACCGACGCCGACGTTTCGTCGCACGACGTCTCGATGCCGAGAACTCGTGTCACGTGCGCGCCGCTCGCGCTCACGGCCGAACCGCCGCCGCACGCCGCGCGGACGCGCTGCGCACGTCGGCATCGTTCAGCCGACTGTGCACCACGAGCCAGAGCAGCGTCGCCAGCAGCAGCGCGAGCGCGGCGCGTGGTGCGTCAGGGAACCGGCGTCGTGCGCGCGGCATCATTCAGTGGCGTTTCCGCGGGCGGCGACGTCACGCCGAGCAGCTTCTCCACGAAGCGGCGATTCGCGGGCGAGTTCCAGTCATCGGGGCCGATCCACTTTCGACGCACGACACCGTCGCGATCGATGAGGTAGGTCTCGGGCACGCCGGTGTAGCGATACACCGACCGGAACAGCTCCGTGCGGTCGTACAGCACATCGAAGGTGAGCTTGTACTCCTTCACGAAATCGCGGATGACCTGTTCCTTCCCCGGATCGTCCACGCTCACCGCCACCACCGCGAGTCCACGATCCTTGTACGCCTCGTGCAGGGCCTGAATGCTCGGCATCTCCACCTTGCACGGACCGCACCAGGTGGCCCAGATGTTGAGCAGCACGACCTTGCCACGATAATCGCTCAGCGTCTTGAGTTCGGCGTCGCTGCGCATGACATCGACGGCGTTGAAGCCTGGGGCCTCACTGCCGATGCGCACCTCGTAGAACTCGTCCTTGATGGTCCGGCTGCCAAACCAGAGCCCGATGCCGAGCAGGGAGACGACACCGAGGACGGCCAGCCACTGCTGCTTGATCGTCATACGGTGACTCCGCAAGCCGCGCGGAGCGCCGCGACTTCGGCCACCGGATCGGCGGCGCTGAAGATTGCATTGCCGGCGACAAACGTATCGGCACCGGCGCGCCAGCAGCGCGCGATGGTGCTGCGGGCAATGCCACCATCCACTTCGAGTGCGGCCGACGAATGCGCCGCGGTGAGGAGCTCGCGCGCACGCGCGACCTTGTCGACCGTGTACTCGATGAAGCGCTGGCCGCCGTAGCCGGGGTTCACCGTCATGATGAGCAGCAGATCGAGCAGCGGGATCACGTCGCGCACCTGCTCCACCGGCGTGCCCGGATTGAGGGCGACACCGGCGCGGCAGCCGAGTTCGCGAATGCGCGTGAGCTGCCGATCGAGATGCGGTGCCGCTTCGACGTGCAAGGTGAGCACGTCGGCACCGGCCTTCACGTAGTCGTCGAAGTAGCGCTCGGGTTCGACCACCATGAGATGCACGTCCACGGGCAGCGTCGTGCACCGGCGGACCGTCTCGATCACCTTGGCGCCGAACGTGAGGTTGGGCACGAAGCGACCGTCCATGACATCGACGTGAATCCAGTCTGCGCCGGCGGCTTCGCACATGGCGAGATCATCGGCGAGCCGGGCGAAGTCGGCGGACAGAATGGACGGAGCGATGCGTACGGTCATGGCAGGGAATCGGGACGAACGATCAGCGAATCAGTCGAGCGAACGATGCTGTCGGGATCGGGCGGGGAGAGCAGCGTATCGTCGGGGAGCAGCACACGTCGACGATCGGCGAGAATGAGGTTCACGGTCGCCGGCAACGTGACGCGCTCACCGGGCACGGGATACGTCTGCAGCACGGTGCCGACCGGGTTGTCGTCTTCACGGAACATGATATCGCCCACCGTAAAGCCGGCGCGCTCGAGCAGTCGACGCGCATCACCCTCCACGCGGCCGATCAGATCGGGCACCACCGCGACGCTGTCGCGGGTTGCCATCGCGCCGCCGCCCACGAGTCCTTCCTCGCCGTTGCGCATGCCGTCCGCACGCGGCCCGCGCGCCGTGCGACGCACCGGCGCTTCAACCACTGGCTCCGGCTCAGGCTCCGAGAGTGCGGGCCGCGGCGGTGCATCTCCTTCGAGAATGCGCAACCCGACGACCGCGCTGCCAAGCCCCGTCACCACGCCCGCGACGATGGTAAGCAGCACGCGCTTGCCCCACACGCTGCGCGGCGCCATCAGATCGGTCCCGCTCGGCGAAGGCGCGCGGCAAACGCACCGTCTACGCCGTGCACGTGCGGCAGCACACGCAATCGCCCGTGGTCGAGCACGGCAACAGGCACCGCGCCCTCGGGTGGCGGCTCGAGCACGAAGTCGGGGTGTGCCGCAAGGAACGCGTCCACCGGTCCGTCGTTCTCTTCCGGTTCGATCGAGCACGTCGAATACACGAGCAATCCACCGGGACGCACGGCGTCGGCGGCGGCGTGCAGGATGTCGCGCTGCAGCGTCGACATCACCGCGAGGTCGGACGTCTTGAGCCGCCAGCGCGCATCGGGGTGTCGCCGCAGTGTCCCGGTGCCGGTGCACGGCACGTCGAGCAGCACCGCATCGAGTCCGCGCACCGCCGGCTCGCGTGCGTCGCCGACGTACGCGACCATGTTCTGCACATCGAGTCGGCCGCAGCTCACGAGCAGACGCTCCAGTCGCCCCGGCACGCGATCGGCCGCAATGACCAGGCGCGCCGTGCGCGTGAGTTCGAGCGCCTTGCCACCGGGCGCCGAGCAGAGATCGGCCACAACGCTGCCCGGCGCAATCGCCGCGTACTGCGTCACGAGCGTCGCCGCCGGGTCCTGCACGAAGAACAGTCCCTGCTTGAAGGCACCAAGCTCGGTGAGCTGCACGCCGGCGCCGAGAATGAGCGAGTCGTGCACCAGCGGTGCGTCGTGCACCGTGGCGCCGGCCCCTTCGAGCATCGCTTCGAGCTGCTCGCGCACGACACCGTACGGACGCAGCACGGTGGGGGGTTCGGTGTTGTTGGCGGCCAGCAGCTGCTCGGTGGCGTCGAGGCCGAAGCGGGCCACCCACCGCGCCACGAGCCACCGCGGATGCGATCCGCGTACGGCGAGCGCATCGACCGGATCGGACGGCGTGACCGGCTCGAGGGCATCCCGCTCGCGATCGACGCGACGCAGCACCGCATTCACGAGTTTGCTCGCGCCGATACCGTGCCGCTGCTTCGCGAGCTCGACCGTCTGCGCGATGGCCGCGTACGGTGGCACGCTGTTCATGTTCAGCAGCTGATACGCCCCGAGGCGCAGCAGATCGGCCACGTCGCCATCGAGGCGCACGAGGCCGCCGCGCACGCGCAGGCTGAGCACCGCGTCAAACCAGCCGCGTCGGCGGAGCGTGCCCCACACGAGCTCCTGCACCCAGCGACGATCGCGCGCATCGAGTGGGCCGGCGTGGCGTTCGAAGGCGGGGTCGAGGAGCTGCCCACCGCGCAGATCCGCAAGGATCGCGGCGGCCGCGATGCGCGACTCCGTGATGACGGACGCGCGACCCGACGACGTGCGCGGGCCGCGTCCTCCCACCCCACCTCGATCCGGGTCACGGACCGCACCTGCGCCCGGGGCCGCGCCCCGGTCTGGACCATCAAGCGGCGTCATGCCGGAAACTTAGCCGATCGATGCCGACGCGTCGAAGGAATCACCCACCTGCACGCCGCGTCCCCGGTGCCAGGCCAGCGCGGTCATGCGCGCCTTGCCAGCGGGCTGCACCTCGGCGATCCGCAACGCCCCCTGTCCACACCGCACCACGAGCCCCTCGGCGTCGATGGCGCGGATCGTCCCGGGACGACTCGCGCGCAGGGCGTCGTCCACCAGCGCGCGGTCGTCGGTCGCCAGGACGCGCGCGCCGAAGCACTTCACCGAGGCGCCCGCAAGCGTCGCGTGGGCGCCCGGCCGCGGATCGAAGGCGCGAATCCGACGTGCCACGAGCGCCGCGTCATCCCCGAACTGCAGGCGGGCCGACTCGCGATCGATCTTCGCGGCGTACGTGGCCAGCGCGTCATCCTGCGCGACCTCGTGCGCGACGCCAGCCTCGAGCAGCGCAAGCGCCTGCACGATCGCGAGGGCCCCCTGCTCGGCCAGTTGATCGTGCAGCTCGCCGTACGTCGTGTCGTCGAAGATCGGGGTCCGCAACACGTGCAGCATGGGTCCGGCGTCGAGCGCGGGCACCATGCGCATGATCGTGATCCCCGTTTCGCGATGACCGTCGAGAATGGCCGCCTGAATGGGGGCTGCACCGCGGAGTGCCGGCAACAGCGATGCGTGAATGTTCAGCGTGCCAAGCCGCGGCGCATCGATGACGACCTTGGGCAGGATGTGCCCGTACGCCACAACCACGCTGATGTCCGGCGCGAGCGCGTGCAGTTCGGCGAGAAAGGCATCCCCACGCGGCTTCTCCGGCTGCAACACCGGCACGCCTTCTTCGAGCGCGACCTGCTTGACTGGCGACGGATCGAGTTGCGAACGCGAGCGCCCGCGCGGCCGATCCGGTTGCGTCACCACGCCCACGACGTCGTGGCCCTCGCCGAGCAACGCGCGCAGCGGCGGCACGGCGAAATCGGGGGTTCCCCAGAAGAGAATGCGCATCGGCGCGTCAGCCCTGGTCCGCGTCGTCCGGTGGCAGGTCGCCCACCGGCAGGACGCGCAGATTGCCGACGTACTTCCCCTTTTCCTGCTCCCACGTCTTGAGCGCCGCGCGCCGCTTGAGCAGCGACAGACGATCGAGGAACAGCTTGCCGTGCAGGTGATCGATCTCGTGCTGCAGGCACACCGCGAGCAGTTCGGTGCCGACGACTTCGATGAGATTGCCGTCGAGATCCTGCGCGCGCACCGTGACTTCGTTCGCGCGGTCGACGTGCGAGTAGACGTCGGGAATGGAGAGACACCCTTCTTCCCAGCGGATCGCACCGGCGCGCTGAATGATCTCCGGATTCACGAGCGCAAAGCGTTGCTCTTCGACTTCAACCACGGTGAGGCGTTCGAGACGCCCCACCTGCGGCGCGGCGAGCCCGATCCCCTTGGCCGCGTGCATCGTGTCGAACATGTCGTCGGCGAGGCGACGAAGTTCCGGCGTGAACTGCGTGACCCGCTCCGTCTCCTGACGCAGCACGGGTGAGCCGAGCACGTGGATGTCGAGCCGCGCCACGCCGACCTCAGCTGTTGATCGCGGGGCCGTTGCCCACGCGTGCGATGCGTCCGCGCTCCACGATCACGCGCGTGTCACCCGTCTTGATCGTGATGCGATCATCGAGCGCCGGCGTGTCCTTCGCGGCAATCGACACGACCTCGCCCACGAGACCACCCACCGTGACGATCTCGTCGCCCTTCTTGAGCGCCTTCACCAGCGCATCATGCTCCTTGCGTTGCCGCTGCTGCGGGCGAATGAGCACGAAGTAGAAGATCGCGAAGATCGCGCCGTACATGAAGATCATGCCGGTGAGCTGACCGCCGGGTGCCACCTGGAGAATCGCGAGCAGCGCAGCGGGAACGGGAAGCAGAGTCATGAGGCAGCCGACGTGGAGTGATAGCGGGCGAGCCAGTCGCGGCTCCAGCCCGTGAAGGTCCCTGCGAGCACAGCCGCACGCGCGGTACGCATCAGGGACACGAGGAAATGTACATTGTGCAGGCTGAGGAGGCGGAGCCCGAGAATCTCCTCGCTGATGAACAGGTGCCGCACATAGGCGATGGAAAAGCGCCGGCACGTGGCGCAGTCGCACGAGGGATCGAGCGGGCCTTCGGCCAGCCGGAAGCGGGCGTTGCGGATGTTGCGCCGCCCGTCCGGCGTGAAGAAGGCACCGGTGCGTCCCATGCGCGTGGGGGCCACGCAATCGAACAGATCGACGCCGCGCGCCACGCCTTCGACGAGATCTTCGGGAAACCCGACCCCCATGAGGTAGCGAGGCCGATCGGTGGGCAGTGCGGCGTCCGTCACGTCGAGCATGGCGTACATGTCGGGCTTCGCTTCGCCCACCGAGAGTCCGCCAATGCCATAGCCCACCCAATCCCCCACACCTCGAATGGCGGCGGCCGATTCCTCGCGCAGCGACGCGTGGATGCCGCCCTGCACGATGGGGAAGAGCGCCTGCACCGGCGTGGGTGCGTCGGGATCGGTATCCTGCAGCTGCGTGAACGCCGTGCGGCATCGCTCGAGCCACCGAATGCTGCGCCACATGGCGTCGCGCGCCACGTCGAGCGCGCTCTGCCCCGGCACGACGTGATCGAACTGCATGATCACATCGGCCCCGAGGTTGCGCTCGATCTGCATCACCGATTCCGGTGTGAAGCGACGCGCCGAGCCGTCGATGTGACTGCGAAACTCGACGCCGTCTTCATCGATGGTGCGCAGCCCCTCGAGCGAAAACACCTGAAAACCGCCCGAGTCGGTGAGGATGGGGTGCGGCCAGTGCATGAAGCGATGCAGGCCACCCATCGTGCGCACGAGCGTATCGGACGGGCGCAGATGCAGGTGGTACGCATTGGCGAGAATCATCGTCGCGCCGAGCGTCGACAGATCGTCGGGGTCGAGTCCCTTCACGCTACCGAGCGTGCCCACCGGCATGAACTGCGGCGTGGCGACGTCACCGTGCGGCGTACGAAAGACACCGGCGCGCGCGCGGCCGTCGGTGGCCTGAACGTCGAACCCGAAGCTCACAGGATGCACATCGCGTCGCCGTACGAGAGGAAGCGATACTCCTCGCGGAGCGCTTCATCGTACGCACGGCGCATGAGGTCGTAGCCCATCGCCGAGGCGACGAGCATGAGCAGTGTGCTGCGCGGCTGATGGAAGTTGGTGATCACGCAGTCCACCGCACGCAGCGTCTGCGGTGGGCGAATGAACAGGTTCGTTTCCTGCGCGCCGGGCTGCACGACGCCGTCGGCATCCACCGCGCTCTCGAGCGTGCGTACCGCGGTGGTGCCAACGGCCCAGATGCGACCGCCGCGCGCGCGGGTTGCCGCGAGCTGCCGGGCGGTGGCGTCGGGCACTTCGCACCACTCCTCATGCATCAGGTGGCGCGAGGGGTCCTCGTCCGCAATGGGGCGAAACGTGCCCGCGCCCACGTGCAGTGTCACTTCCGCGCGCTCGACACCGCGTTCGCTCAGGCGCGCGAGCAGTTCTGGTGTGAAGTGCAGGCCCGCCGTCGGGGCGGCCACGGACCCCGGCGTGCGCGCGTACACCGTCTGATATCGCGAGGCGTCGCCCGGCGTGTCGGCCCGTGTGATGTAGGGCGGCAGCGGAACGTGTCCACACACTTCGATGGCCGCGTGCACGGTTGCGTACACGGTTGCATCGATGTCGAGACGCACGAGCCGAGTGTGACGAGGCGTCGTCTCGAGGACATCGATGTCGAATCCGGGCGCCACGTGCACGCGACGTCCCGGCTTCACCTTCGCACCGGGCTGCACCATCGCCTCCCACACCGTATCCCCTTCGAATGGGCGCAGCAGGAAGACTTCGGCCGGTGCACCCGAATCGCGCGTCGCGAGCAGGCGCGCGCGGAACACTTGCGTGGTGTTCACCACGAGCGTGTCCCCGGGCGCGACATACTCGAGGAGATCGCGAAAATGGCGATGGGCGAGGGTGCCGCGCGCGCGATCGACGACCAGCAGGCGGCTGGCGTCGCGCGGCTCCACCGGCTCCTGCGCAATGAGGCGCTCGGGGAGCGAGTAGTCGTAGTCGGAGGTACGGCTGCCCGGTTCGTGCATAGCCCGGAAAAGTATCGCCCCGGGCAAGGAAATCAGAGCAGCGAGCCCTGCTCCGGCGAGGCGCGCGGCGGGTCGAAACCGAGGTGTCGATAGGCGTGCGCCGTCGCGACGCGGCCGCGGGGCGTCCGGTGCAGGAATCCCTGCTGGACGAGGAACGGCTCGTAGACGTCCTCGATGGTGCCCGCGTCTTCGCCGACCGCCGCCGCAATCGTGCCGAGCCCCACCGGCCCGCCGGCGAACTTCTCGATGATCAGCCGCAAGACGCGTGCGTCCATGTCATCGAGGCCGTATTGATCCACGTCGAGCAGCGCGAGGGCGGCGTCGGCCACCTCGCGTGTGATTTCGCCATTGGCGCGCACCTGGGCGTAGTCGCGCACGCGGCGCAGCAGACGATTGGCGACACGTGGCGTCCCGCGCGAACGGCGCGCGATTTCGTGGGCGCCCTCGTCGTCGATAGCCGTGCGCAGCACCTCGGCGGTGCGTCGCACGATGACCTGCAGCTCTTCGGTGGGGTAGAAGCCGAGCTGGTGCACGAGGCCGAAGCGGGCGCGGAGCGGCGGCGTCAACATTCCGAGCCGCGTGGTCGCCCCCACGAGCGTGAAGCGCTCGATCGGCATGGTGATCGTCTGCGCCTTCGGACCCTCGCTCAGCCGGATGTCGATCTTGAAGTCCTCCATCGCGGGATAGAGGAACTCCTCGATCACCGGCCGCAGGCGATGGATCTCGTCGATGAACAGCAGATCGCCCTCGCGCAGGTTGGTGAGCGTCCCCACGAGGTCACCGGGCTTCTCGAGGGCGGGCCCCGACGTGGTGCGGATGTTCACCCCGAGCTCGCGGGCCATGAGCTCTGCCAGCGTGGTCTTGCCGAGCCCCGGGGGGCCGAAGAAGAGCGTGTGGTCGAGCGGCTCGCGGCGGGCGCGGGCGGCGTCGAGGGCGATGGTCAGCCCCTCCTTCACCTTCCCCTGTCCGATGAACTCGGCGAGCCGCTGCGGGCGCAGCGAGAGTTCGACCGGGCCCTCTTCGGGGAGTTCTTCGGGGGTGGTGATTTCGGGGCGGGACATGCGCGACGGGAGACAGGGACAGGCGACGGACGCGGGAACTCGGGAACCCCGGCGGGCCGCTCAGGGAATATAGGGAGGACGGACCCGCGCCCGACGCTGGCCGTTGTCCCCGCGACCCTCCAGCGGAGCGGGCGCGTCTGCGTAGTATTCATGTGCCGTTGGCCGACCCTCGGCCACCCTCTCGCCCACGTCGCCATGTCCATCCGCTTCCTCTCGCGGGCCACCGCGTCGGTCCGCTCTTCGCGTGCGTCGCTCGGTCGCGTGCTTTCCTCGCGCGTCTGCGCGGTGGCCGCGCTCACGCTTGCTGCTGTTGCCGTGCCGTCACACGAGGCGCTCCGTGCCGCGCCGACGCATTCGGCGCTCGTGGCGCCGCTCCCATGGGCGTCCGGTTCGCCGGCGGCGGTCTTCCAGCGCACCGTCACGCCGTTCGACGTCGGACTGCTCGCCGCGCTCGACGCGCACGGCGCCGTGCTGCCCGGCGCCGCGCAGGATTCGCCGCCCATCGATTGGCGCGTGCTCGCCGGCCTCGACTATCTGAGCGGCAAGGCCACCGATACGCTCAAGAAGCTCGAGGGACGGCAGGTGCGCGTTCCGGGCTTCGTCGTGCCGCTCGATGACTTCCAGGAAGACGGCGCGGAGTTCCTGCTCGTGCCGTACTACGGCGCCTGCGTGCACACGCCGCCGCCGCCGCCGAACCAGATCATCTTCGTGCAGATGGCGAGCAAGAAGGCCGTGAAGCTCGCGCTCTTCGACGCGGTGTGGATGCACGGCAAGCTCAAGATCGCGACCGTGGAGAGCCCGTACGGCACCGTCGGCTTCACGCTTGATGGTCTCAAGATGGAACCGTACAGCTCCCGATGACCGCAGGCACTTCGCCGTCGCTGTCGATGGCGCCAGCAGTGGAGTTGCACGACGTCCGCTTCGCCTATGGTGCGGGGCCGGACGTCGTGGCCATTTCACACCTTGCCATTCCACGCGGCGAGACGGTGTTTCTGCACGGACCGAGTGGAAGCGGCAAGACGACGCTGCTCGGCCTGCTCGCCGGTGTGTTGCGCGCGACGCGCGGACGCGTGCAGATCCTCGGCACCGATCTCACGCGACTCTCGAATGGCGAGCGCGACGCGTTCCGGGCGCGGCACCTCGGCTACGTGTTTCAGCAGTTCAACCTGATTCCGTACCTCTCGGTGCGCGAGAACATCCTGCTGCCGGTGCGTCTCGATGCCGCGCGCCGCGCGCGGCTGCAGGGCGTCGATCCGGTGCGCGCGGCCGACGCGCTCGCCGCCGAGCTCGATATCGCGCAGGCGCTCGAGAAGCCGGTCACGCAGCTCTCCGTGGGGCAGCAGCAGCGCGTCGCGGTGGCGCGCTCGCTGATCGCGTCGCCCGAGGTGGTGATCTGCGATGAGCCCACCTCGGCGCTCGACAGCGATCGGCGCGAACGCTTCCTGCAGCTGCTGTTTGCTTCCTGCCGCAAGGCAGGGGCGACGCTCGTGTTCGTGAGTCACGACATGTCACTGCAGCCGCTCTTCTCGCGCGCGATCTCGCTCCCCGAGGTGAATACCGCGTCCGCCGTGGCGCTCGTGGAGAACTGACGTGGGGAGCATTCTTCGTCTGGCGTTGCAGTCGCTGCGCAGTCGTGCGTTCACCTCGCTGCTCACCGTCGCGAGCATCGCGCTCAGTGTCACGCTGCTCGTGGGTATCGAGCATGTGCGGGCCGGTGTGCGCGAAAGCTTCGCCGGCACCATTCGCGGTGTGGATCTCATCGTGGGCGCGCGTGGTGGGACGCTGCAGATCCTGCTGAGCACCGTGTTCGGCATCGGCGCGCCGTCGGGCGCCGTGAGCTGGGAGACGTACGAGCGCTGGTCGGCGCACCCGGCGGTGTCGTGGACCATTCCGTACGCGCTTGGCGACAGTCATCGCGGCTATCGCGTCATCGGCACGACGAACGCGTTCTACGAGCGCTACCGGTTTCGTCAGGATGGTCGCGTGACCTTCGCGACGGGCGCGCCGGCGAGCAGCGAGACCGATGTCGTGATCGGCGCCGAAGTCGCGGAACGCCTGCGCTACAAGGTGGGTGATCCGATCGTGGTCACGCACGGCTTGCAGGGCGGCGGCATCTCCGATCATGAGGCACACCCGTTCACGATCGTGGGCGTGCTGAATCGCACGTTCACGCCCATCGATCGCGCGATCTACGTGACGCTCGAAGGACTCGAAGCCATGCACGAGGACTTCGAGGCGGCGCCCACGCCGGTGACGCCGCCGGCGATCGGTACTCCCTCGGGTGACGCACCTCCGGCGATGCCGGGCGCTGAGGCGCCGCCGGCCATGCCCGGTGCGACCCCGCCGGTCATGCCTGGTGCCGAGCCGCCGCCCGTGATGCCTGGTGCACAGGCGCCGCCGACGATGCCCGGTGCGGAGGCCCCGCCGGTCATGCCGGGCGCGGCGCCACCGCCCGCGATGCCCGGTGCGGAGCCGCCGCCGGTCGTCGCGCCCGCCGCGTCCCCGGATTCGGTGGAGGACGAAGATCACGCCGAGCACGACCACGAGCCGTCGCAGATCTCCGCGTTCTTCGTGGGGACCAAGAACCGCTTCGAAGCGCTGCAGCTGCAGCGTGAACTCAATACCGACTTCACCGAACCGCTCACGGCCATCATCCCCGGCGTCTCGCTCGGCGAACTGTGGCAGAACATCGCGAGCGCCGAAGTGGGGCTGCGCATCGTGGCCGCATTTGCCGTGGCGATCGGGCTGACCGGCATGCTGGTCGCGCTCTACTCGTCGCTCGATGCGCGCCGCCGCGAAATGGCGATCCTGCGTGCGGTTGGTGCCGGTCCGCGCACCATCGTCTCGCTGCTGGTGTTCGAGTCGGCGTTGCTCGCGCTCATCGGGTGCGTTGTAGGCGTCGCGCTGGTGTACGTGATTCTGGCCCTCGGGCAGGGCGCCATCGAAGCGCGCTCCGGTGTGCATCTCACGTTGCGTGCGCTCGGCGCCACGGAATGGAAGTACCTCGCGCTCGTACTCGTGTCCGGTACGCTCATCGGCTTCGTACCGGCGCTCAAGGCGTATCGCAACTCGCTCAGCGACGGGCTCGCCCCGCGTAGCTGATGTTCCCGCAGCCGTGTGCTGCGTCGTCGTTCCCCACTCCCCCAGGAGCCTCGTTCGTGCCTGTTTCGCGAAGTGTCGGTCATGCCACGCTGGGCGTCGTCGCCCTCGCGGGCGTTCTCTCGGCGCAGCCGGGTCGCGGTGCGCCGCCGGTGGCCAAGGCGCCGCTTGCCACACCCATCGCTGCCGATTCGCTCCCCGCGTATGTGCGCAGCACGCCGCCCACCGATCCGGTCATCCAGAAGCTCTGGCAGGAGGGGATGGAGCGGTCGCAGGTGGCACGCATCGCGCAGGTGCTGCTCGATTCACTCGGTCCGCGCCTCACCGGCTCGCCCAACGCCACGCGTGCGCAGGACTGGGCGGTTGGTCTGCTCAAGAGCTGGGGCGTCGACGCGAAGAAGGAACAGTACGGCACATGGAACGCGTGGAAGCGTGGCCTCGCGTTCGCCGCGCTCACCGCGCCGCGCACGAAGCCGCTTGACGCCACCATGCTGTCCTGGAGCGGCAATACGAGCGGCCAGTGGGTCGAAGGGGGCGTGACCATTCTCGAGCCGTACGAAAACGCCGAGCAGTATCGTGCCTGGCTGCCGACGGTGAAGGGGAAGGTCGTGCTGGTGGGCGCGCCGCGCCTGTCGTGCCGAATGCCCGACCAGGTCGGCGCCTTCGGGACGCCGGGCTATATCGAAGCGCTCAATCTCGAGCAGAACCAACTCACGGCGCTCTACCGCGGTCTCAACCAGCGCATCCCCACGTTCTAAGAAGATCTTCGGTTCGCCGCGCAACGCTCCGATCGCGACGTTCGACATCGGCTGCGAAGACTACGGCATGCTTTTCCGTCTCGCGAAGAACAACCAGGGGCCGACCGTCAAGCTCATGGCCGAGTCTGAGGCGCTCGGTGAGCAGCCGGTGTTCAACGTGGTCGGCATGATCAAGGGCTCGCAGAAGCCCGACGAATACGTTGTGCTCTCGGCGCACTTCGATTCGTGGGAAGGCCACTCGGGCGCGACCGACAACGGGACGGGCTCGCTCACCATGCTCGAAGCGCTGCGTCTGCTGCGGCAGGCGTACCCGCAGCCCAAGCGC
>JALOPN010000242.1 GCA_025453875.1 Gemmatimonadaceae bacterium
GTAGATGATGGGGTGATAGGGGTGCGGCATGCGGCGGGCTCCGGTGGGCGGGATGCCGGAGAAGGTGTGGGGCGGGGGCGGGGGAGGCGAGTGGGGGGGATTCCGTCGGCGCTCCCTGGACGGTTGTCAGTGCCCCGCAGTAGCATCGGATGACCTAGGCGCCCGATGCAGTGGACTCCCGTGACATCATGACGACGCTTCCCCGCGGCTTGTACGACCTGCTCGTGTCCGAACTGCTCGGAGAGCAGCTCACGACGCTCGACGTCTCGCGTGACGCACAGAGCGAACTGCTTCGATCTGCCGAAGTGGCCGACCGATTGGCGCTCCACGTCGCGCGCGTCATTGAGCGCGCCGTGGAGGCACTTCCCGAATCGCGGCGCCTCAGCGAAGGCACTGCGCTGGCACGGCGTCTCGTGGACGAGCTATCACATGCGTTGAACGACGACGCGTGGCAGGCGGATCGTCCAATCGCGCCGGCGCGCCGGCTGCGCGCCGTGCGCGATCGGCGACCGGATGGGACGCCCGATGAGATTGCCGAACCGCTCATCCCCCTCCTCGACACGACGCTGCTCACCAACGCACCCGGTGAGCCCAACGTGGGACACCAGATCGCGACGGAGGTCGGCTCGGCCGACCGCATCGATCTCGTCATGGCGTTCATTCGCCGATCCGGGATTCGCCCGCTGCGCAATGTGCTCCGCGCGCACGCGAGCGCGGGTCGATCGCTGCGCGTGCTGTCGACGGCCTACACCGGGTCGACCGAAGCCGATGCCCTCGACCTGCTCACCGAGCTTGGTGCCGACGTGCGGGTGTCGTACGACACCTCGAGCACGCGTCTACACGCCAAGGCGTGGATCTTTCATCGCCAGAGTGGCTTCTCGACTGCCTATGTGGGCTCGTCCAACCTCACGCACAGCGCGCAGGTGGACGGTCTTGAATGGAACGTCCGCCTTTCCGAGGCGCGCAACCGGCCCGTGCTTCAGAAGATGAACGCGGTGTTCGAGAGCTACTGGGCGCAGGACGAGTTCGAGCCCTATGAGCGACAGCGCTTCGTCGACGCAATCGGTCGCGAGCGACCGCGTCCGATGCTGCGGCTGACCCCGACCGAACTTCGTCTCGAGCCATTCCAGGAGCGCTTGCTGGAGCAGCTCGCGCTCGCGCGCGACGCGGGGCGTCATCGCAACTTGCTGGTGGCTGCGACGGGAACCGGCAAGACCGTCATGGCCGCGGTGGATTACACGCGCCTCCGTGCACAAATGCCCCGCGCGCGTCTCTTATTCATTGCACACCGCGAGGAGATTCTCGAGCAGAGCCTGTGGACGTTTCGCCATGCGTTGCGCGATCCGTCGTTCGGTGAACTGTGGGTGGGCGGTGCACGGCCGACGCGATTTGAGCACGTCTTCGCTTCGATTCAGTCGTTGACCGCGACGGGGCTAGATCATCTGGCAGCCGATCACTTTGATGTGGTGGTGATCGACGAGTTCCATCATGCGGCGGCATCCTCATACACGCGGGTACTCAATCACGTCGCACCGCGCGAACTGCTGGGGCTCACGGCCACGCCGGAGCGCGCCGACGGATTGAGCGTGCTCGGCTGGTTCGACGGGCGTATCGCGGCCGAACTGCGCCTGTGGGACGCCATTGATCAACACCGGCTCGTTCCGTTTGCCTACTACGGTGTGGCTGATTCGCTCGATCTGCGCGAGATCCCGTGGCTTCGCGGTCGAGGGTACGATGTCGAGGCGTTGACCGGCGTCATTACGAGCACCGATGCGTGGGCGCGGCAGGTGCTGCAGCAGGCGGTCGAACACCTGGGCGATCTCTCGCGCGTCCGTGCGCTGGGTTTTTGCGTGAGTGTCGACCACGCGCGCTACATGGCGCGCGTCTTCGCGGACGTCGGCGTCTCGGCACGCGCCGTATGGTCGGGTACGAGCGACGACGACCGCCGGTCGGCGCTCGATGACCTCCGAGCAGGACGGCTCAACGTGTTGTTCTCGGTCGACCTGTTCAACGAAGGCGTGGACGTGCCGAACGTGGATGCGCTGCTCATGCTGCGGCCGACGGACAGTCCCGTCTTGTTTCTGCAGCAACTTGGACGCGGGTTGCGGCGAGCGCCGGGGAAGACGATCTGCACCGTGCTCGATTTCGTCGGAGAGCATCGCCGTGAGTTCCGGTTCGATCGCCGGCTGAGTGCGTTGCTTGGCGGTACGCGCCGCGAGGTCGAGCGACAGGTGGCGCACGGGTTCCCGTTTCTTCCTGCTGGCTGCTCGATGCAGCTCGATGCCGTGGCGCAGGAACGCGTCCTGCGTTCGATCAAGGAGGCGGTGCCAACGCGCTGGCAGGGAAAGGTCGCGGAACTCCAACGGCTCGCCAACGCGGCCTCCCCGGTTTCCCTCTCGGCGTTTCTCGCTGAGACGGGGCTTGAGCTGTCGGATGTCTACAACGGCGCGCGGTGCTGGTCGGCGCTCTGCGAGGACGCGGGGCTTCCCGTCCGTTCGGAGGGACCGCACGAAACGCTGCTGCGGCGTGCGCTGGGCCGCCTGCTGCACGTGGATGATCGGGAGCGGCTCGACACATGGCGCGCGTGGCTGCGCGCGCCGGACCCGGCGCGTCTTGGTGATGACTTTGGCCGTGAAGCGCGCGTGTTGCGACAGCTTGTGGTGCAGCTGTTCGAGTCGCTGCGTGACGCGCCGCTCGGCTTCGAGGCCGTGGCGCAGCTCCTGCTGGCGCATCCGCAGGTCTGCGTCGAGTTGCGCGAACTGTGCGACGTGCTGGCGGAACGTCTCACTCACGTGACACAGCCACTCGCTCGCCTTCCCCACGTACCATTGCGAGTGCATGCTCGCTACACCCGGCGTGAGCTGCTCGCGGCGTGTAGTGTCGGCGGTGATGTCGCGCTGAGGCCGTGGCGCGAAGGCGTGTACTTCGCCGAGGCGCTCCCCGCGGATCTGCTGGTGTTCACCCTCGACAAGACCGACGGGCAGTTTTCCCCAACCACGCGCTATCGCGACTACGCCATCTCGCGGACGCTGATCCATTGGGAAAGCCAATCGATCACGCGTGCCGACAGTCCGACGGGGCGGCGCTATCGGGAGCACGCGGCGCGCGGCAGCCATGTGTGGCTCTTTGCTCGACTCACCGCGAACGAGCGGGCGTTCACGTTCCTCGGGCCGGCGCAGTATGTGTCACACGAAGGGGAGCTGCCCATGGGAATCACCTGGCGGCTCGAGCATGCGCTGCCCGGGGATCTATTTCAGGCATTTGCGGCGGCGGTGGCGTAAGCGAACACGCGCGGCCCCCCTCCGCTTGCCCCCAATCACAACCCATCCCTATCTTCACGCGTCCCCCGCTCGCGCTCGCGCGCGCACGCCTGTCGGCGGCGCCCGCCCCACGCACTCGGCGACCAGATCCCCCGCGCCCGCGTTGATGCTCGTCAACCTGATCCCGGATTTCCTCGCCGTTCTCGAGGCCCCTGATCGCGTCGCCGGCCCGCACTTCGAGGACGTCGTGCGCAGCACCGTCGACGCCGATCGCGCCGATCTGCTCGCGCTGCTCGCGCGCACCGATGTCCTCGCGCTCGCCGAACGCACGCTCGCCCAGGTGCGCGACCTGCTCGCCCTCGACGTCGATGTCGACGTCATCCTCATGGTCGGCGTGGGCGCCGCCAACGCCGGCGAACTCGTCGTCGACGGGCGCGGCGTTGCCTTCGTGTGTCTCGAACACTTCACCGGCGTCGCCAACCCCGACACGCAGGGCCTGGGCCTCGACCCGGAACTGCTGCCGCTCTGGCTCGCGCACGAGATCACGCACGCCGTGCGCTACACGTCGCCGCTCTCGCGCAGCGAGATGCGCGCGCTCGTGAGCGAACAGGGCCTCGCGTCGCTCCGCGAACATCTCGTCAACGAGGGGCTCGCCGTGCAGGTCTCGCGCGCCATCTCGCCGGGGCACGCCGCGTGGGAATACCTCGGCTTCGCCCGCAAGCAGTACGCGCGCGTGCGCGAACTCGAGCCACTCATCACGCGCGCCATCGAGACCGACCTCGACCGCGCCGGACTCGGCCTGCGCCTGCGCTGGCTCTCCGGCGGCATGAGCGACGAGGCCCGCACCGTCGAGCGCACCGTCGTCCCGGAACGCGCCGGCTACTTCATCGGCGCCCGCCTCGTGGAGTCGGCCATCGCCGCCCACGGCTTCGCCTGGGCCGTCCGCGCCACCGCCTACGAGCTCTCG
>JALOPN010000243.1 GCA_025453875.1 Gemmatimonadaceae bacterium
GCTTTCGCGCTCGCCCGGTGCGCGGTCGAGCGGAATGTGGTGCGCACCTTCGACGTCGGCCTGCCAGCGCCAGAGCGTGTCACGGTCGATGCCGAGGTGCTCGCACAGCTCCTCGTCATCCGGCAGGCGGCCGAGCACGCGCATGAGCGTCTCGCGCGCCTGCGAAATCTCGCGCGTCTTGCGGCGGATGGAGCGCGGCACGTGATCCTGCTTGCGCAGCTCGTCGAGGATCGCGCCGCAAACGTGCGGCACGCCACGCCACGCGACGGATCGAAGCCGTTAAGGCCCGTCTTGAGGTCGATCGTGCTGGCACTCATCAACTCGTCGAAGTCGGTGCGTACCCGAGCGTGCGCGACATCTTGCGAGCGCCAGAATATCGTGACGATGCGAATCGGCGCGGCGAGCGCTATGAAGGTCTGCCGCTTCCTCGATGACGAATACGAATCGTCTACTCGCGCCCTCGCCGCTGATGTCGGCAAGGAAGCTGTCGGGGCGCGAGCGCTCGTCGATCTCAACGGGCGCGCGGCTCTCGGCCAGCCTCTGCCGGCGTCAAAGGCCGTGCTTCACGCGGCGCTGCCCTACAGTCGAGCTCGCTTGCGGATCCTGAAGCCCGACTGCTCATTGAACGAGAAGAGGGCGCTCCGCATCGCTGGGCCAGAACTTGACGATTCGCGTACAAGACCCGAATCGATTGTCGTGCGAACAGCGCCGCAATCTCGCCTGAAACATCACCTGTCACCAATCCCCAAAGTCGAGGATGAACGATGAGCACGCAGCATGAAGCCGTCGGCCGAAGCCACGCCGTGATTCACCCGATCGACGAAGCGCTTCGGGGTTTGCTGGCGGTATGTCGGCGGAGCCCGCTGAAGCGCGCAATACTCTCAATGTTGCTCGAGGGAAAATCGCGCAAACAGATTGCCTGCGAGCTCCGGCGATCTGCTCACACCATCGATGGCCCCTTCAAGGCACTGCACCGCGCCGCTGGCGTAGGTGATCGAACTGAGCTCGCTCTGCTTGCGTCACGATTGGGAGCATTGATGGATGCCGCTGAAGCTGCATCTACAGACGAATACGCCGATATGCCGCCGCTCCCCCCCCCGGTTTCGGGGGTGTGCAATCAAGCAGCGCTAATCGTACCGTAGATGTGGGATCGGTGAGCGCGATCCCGTGACGCAATGCTCACGCCGAGCGGGGTACCACGTTTTCATGAATCGCTGGTACGAACGGAGATCGCGCATGAGATTCCTCGTTGGATAGCTTGTTCGCCGCCGACCCCGGTCTTGGCATCGTGTATCGGCATCCTGCGCCAGCCGCCGACTCCGTTGCGGCGACGGCGTCAGCTGGTGCTTCATGTCACCGCAGCTGGTCCGACTTCTATCGCTACAGTAATCGCGCATTCGAAGAGCTCGCGCCGTCTTTCACCGGAGGCGTACCGCCTCTAGAACCGAATGTCGCACATCACGACGAGTGCACAGGTAACGGGTTCGATGACCTTCGGCAATCGAGCAGGACAGCGCGAGAGCTCTCCGTCGGCGTTACGCCAACGTTATTCTTCCAGTGTCGGCGCCATGATGGATATCTCTCCATGGAGTCGCTCCGCTTGCTCCTTGAGCTTCCGTGTGAGTAAGCGCGAGCACTGTCTTCTTGCCGGAGTCGCACGATGATCCGCCAGCAGAGAGCGCGTCCGCGGTGCCGCGCGGCGCTTCTATCTCTTGCCGTGGGGCTTGCCTGTACCGCACCTCCTTCTGACCGCGCACGCGAGCCATCCTCACTGCCGCCCGAACGCCGTGCGGTGCTCCGGGAGCTGCGCCACCCTGATGGTTTCCACCGGGTCGTGGCGGGACGGCTCACCGATTCCGCGGCGTGGGTCGCGAACGGCGACCCGCCCGACGTGTCACGTTTCACGATCGTGGATGGCGCGCTCACGCATCGCTTCGGTCGCGTTGGTGATGGTCCGGGCGAGCTGCGACGCATCATCTCCCTCGATGTGATGGGTGGAGACACGCTCGTGCTCGTCGACGTCGCGCTCGCTCGTGTGTCGCAGTTCACCGCGGACGGTACGCTGCTTCGGTCGGTGTCGCTTCGCATGCCGCCTTACGCCAGCGTGGTGGCATGTCACCAGCACGCCGGGTCACAGCGATGCGTGATACGCGAGCGGCCGGACCCGCGCACGATCCCTGAGGCCGGGATGGGCTGGGATTCCGTCTACGTCGCCTCGTTGCGACGTGGGGATGATTCGACGCTGACGCTGGAGCGGATCACCGAGGCACTCGCTGGTTCTCCGATTCGACGCGTACCGCACCCGGGTGGTGTTCGCATTCGCGTCGACGAGCAGTCCGCCGATCTGTTTCTCGAGGCGCGCGATCCCATCGAGGCCATTCCGAGCGGCGGGCGGCGTCGTATGCTGTGGCGGAATGGGGCGTGGGTGGCTACGCCTCTGCGTTCGGATCTCGCCGTGTCGCGTTCGTTGACGGCCGATGCGTCGCTCGATCGTACCATTGCGACGGCGTCATGGGTCGAGGATGGGTCCGTATGGATCGCCGAGCAGCAGGAGCGCGACGGAACACGCGCGTGGTGGCGACTTGACCGCGAGGGGCGAACAGTGGCGCGGACGCGCCTCCCGGCGTCGTTCGTCGCACTCCACGCACGTGCGCAACACCTTCTGGGGCGGACCACCGACTCGCTTGGCGAGCAACGCATTGTGCTTGCGATTCTCGATGGTGTCGCATCCGACAGCGCGCCAGCCCGATGATGCGTTGCTGCTGCTCGACGACGCGCACGTGCACTCGGCGATCGTGATCGCGCCGGACGGTACGCCGTATGCGTCGCGCGACCTGCGGGGCAGCGGATGAATCATGAGTCTCGAAACGTTTCGCAACGCAACCGATACCGCCGGTAGTCTCTACGCGTGGGTTGGCTTGCTGTCGAACTGGCGCGCTCGCGGAACGCGACGTTCGCCGAGCAAACGCCGACGGTGCCGTACGAGGTGATGCCGAAGTGGACCGTGCTCCCGGACGCGGCCGTCGCCGTGGTTTCTCCGTCTCCATTCCGCATCGAGTTCGTCGGACCGGATTCGTCGCCAGTGGCGGTCGACCTGCTACGGGACCGCGTTCCGCTCGGCGATGCGTTCCGACGCACGGGGCCGCGACGAGACTCGCGCAACCTAATGGCGGCGCCGGATGCCGCGATTCACGCCGCGCTGGACGCAGGCGCTGGCGCCACCGCGAGCAGCAGCGCCACGGCATCCAGCGGCAGCCCCGTCGCGTAGGCGATGTCGGCGGGCGACGATCCGTCGTCGGCCATGGCCCGCACCTGCACCGGTGTCACCGACCGCGCCGCGCGGCGTGCCGGCGCCATGGGGACGGGCGATCGCAGGGCACTGGGCCAGCGGACACGGCGCGTCCGTCGCACTGCGGGCTGCGCCCCCGAGGTCGCCGAGCGCGT
>JALOPN010000244.1 GCA_025453875.1 Gemmatimonadaceae bacterium
TTCGAGACTGACGAACAGCAAGCCACGCACCGCACCTCCTCACGTCAGCTGAAGACGCCGTGCTCGATGCGTCCGAGCACCCGATGAACCGCGACCGCTCCGACATCGGTCTGCATCATGCGCAACGGGGGCTCGTCAGAGAGTGCACGATTCGGTCTGCGCAACCATGCGCGGGCCTTTCGCGCATCGCCGAACACGGCCACTGCGCGCGCTCTGAGGCACTGCGGGCACGTCGTTCCTTCCGCTTCACCCGTGTTCTCAAACACCATCATCGATGCCTCCCAGCAGCGCACGGGTCGTGCGCCGCTCGACAAGTCGTCTTCCGTACCCTGAAGATCGCCGCTCGTGCGCAGCACGTGAATCCCCTACCGCCCCACCTCCGGCTGATCCGCAAACACCCCATCCACGCCCGACGCCTTGAGCGCCCGCACCTCGGCGCGCACGTCCCCCTTGAACGGCTTCCCCACGAACGGCGCCTCGGCGCGTACCGTCCACACGTGCACCTTGAGCCCCGCCGCGTGCGCGTCGCGTACCAGCGTGGTCTCACCGCCGCCATCGGGCAACACCAGTCGCTTCTCCGGCCCGATGCCGTAGACGTACTCGGCGAGCTTTCGCAGACCATCAGCCGTGCGCAGCGCCTCGTAGGTGGGTACCGTCGAGTCGTTCTTGGCATCGGGCGGTGCACCAACCGCCATGAGTTGAATCAGCCGCACCGGTGTCTCGCGCGCGAGCGTGCGCAGGTTGCCCACTTCGAAGCTCTGGATGAACACGGGCGCATCGGCGCGATTCCACCCAACGCGCGTGAGCGACGCAATGAGCGGTGCTTCGAGCGGCAATCCGATCGAGCGGAAATACGTGGGGTGCTTCGTTTCGGGATACACACCCACCGCGCGACCGCGCGCCCGACCAAGCGAATCGGCAAGCGCCAGCACCTCGTCGAACGTGGGAATCAGGAACCGCCCGTCGAACGACGTATCGCGCAGCTGCGGCAACCGCTCCTTCGCACGCAAGGTGCGCAACTCCGCCAGCGTGAAATCCTCGGTGAACCAGCCACTGACCGAATCGCCATCGATCACCCGGGTCGTGCGACGCTCCGGAAACTTCACCGAGACATCGGTCGTGCCGCCGATCTCGTTCTCGTGGCGCGCCACCAGCACGCCGTCCTTCGTGCTGACGAGATCGGGCTCGATGTAGTCCGCGCCAAGCTCGACGCCCAGTGCGTACGCTTCGAGCGTGTGCTCGGGACGGTGGCCGCTCGCGCCACGGTGGGCGATCACGAGCCAGGCAGGATCATCGGCGCGCATGCGATCGGTTGGGGCAGCGAGCGAATCGGTGGCGGGCGCATCGGCCGACTCGCACCCCGCCGCCTGCAGCAGCAGGGCGGCGACGCCGAGCACGGTCGCACGAAAGGATGGCACGAACATGGGAGCCATGGCGTAAGAGGGCGAGGGCGGCCAGCGGCGGCGGCCGCTCGTCCGTGGAACGTCTCGTCCCAAGGAAATCCGCGCAACGTTCGTGACGGCGTTGCGACACAAGGCCGCCCCTGCGAACGTTCACCGGTTTGGCGCCGCTCGTCCCCGCTGCTTCCCGCTTCCGTCCCCGAATGACCGGTCCGTCCCCCTCCCCTTCCCTGCAGGCGCGCCTGTCATCGGCGCTCGCCGGCCGGTACGTCATCGAGCGCGAACTGGGGGCCGGCGGCATGGGCACCGTCTTTCTCGCGCGGGACGCCACGCTCGAACGCCCGGTGGCCATCAAGGTCATCTCGCCCGACGTGGCGGGCAGTGCCGAACTGCGCCAGCGCTTCCTGCTCGAGGCCCGCACCGTCGCCCGGTTGCGGCATCCGAACATCGTCTCCGTCTACTCGGCCGGCGAAGACGACGGGCTGCTCTGGTTCGCCATGGAGTTCGTGCCCGGCGAAAGCCTGCGCGACCGCCTGCAGCGCGAACCCGTCATGGACGCCGACGACGTCGCGCTCATCATGCACGACCTCGCGCTCGCGCTCGACGACGCACACGCCGCCGGGATCGTGCACCGCGATGTGAAGCCGGAGAACATCCTGCTCGACCGCGAGACGGGACGCGCGATGCTCACCGACTTCGGCGTGGCCCGCGCCCTCACCAGCAGCGACGCCCGCCTCACCGGCATGGGCTTCGTGCTTGGCTCGCCACGCTACATGAGCCCGGAACAGGCGAGCGGCGAGCCCACCATCGACGGCCGCAGCGATCTCTATTCGCTCGGGCATCTCACCGAAGATGCCACACCCATCGCGACACTCGCGCCCAGTGTGCCGCCGCTGCTCGCGGACGCGATCATGCGCTCGCTGCGCAAGTCGCCCGATGAACGCTTCGCGCGCGGACGTGCGCTCGCCGACGCGCTCGAAGGGCGCGAGAGCACCGATGGCTCCACCAGCGGCCGGCGACCGTCGCCGCTCGCCGGCAGCGGCGCGACACGACGTGCGACCGCCTCGGCGGCGCCCGCCGCGAAGGGCGGCCGCAATTGGCTGCCCGCCGCACTCGGCGGCGTGGCCGTCGCCGCGGCCGCCGGTTGGTACGCGATGCTCGGCGGTCCCGCGCCGAGCACGGCCGACACCCGCACGTGGCTCATTGCGCCGTTCGAGCTGCAGACGAGCAACGCCTCGCTCGATTGGTTGCGCGAAGGTGCCGTCAACATGCTCGGCCTCACGCTGTCGCAGTGGAATGACCTGAGCGTCGTGGATTACGAACGCACGCTCGATCTCATGCGTGACGTGCGCGAGGAGGATCAGCGACGGCTCGGACTCGACGCCGCCCGCGGGCTCGCGCGTCGCGTAAAGGCCGGTGCCGTGATCATGGGCCAGATCACGACGGCCAACGACTCGCTGTTCGTGGTGGCGCGCCGCTACGATGTCACCAGCGGTGACCGCATTGACGAAGCCCGCGCCGGGGCGCCGTTGAGCGGTGACCCGCGCCTGCTCTTCGAGCGGCTCGCGAAGGAGCTGCTCGACCTCGCGGGCGGACCCGCGCTCACGCTCGAACTCGCGCAGCAGACGACGGCGTCGGTGGAGGCGTATCGCCTCTACCTCGACGGCCTGCGCGCGCTCAACAGCTTCCGTCTCCCCGAAGCCGATGTGCTGTTCGAACGTGCGATCGCACTCGACACGACCTTCGCGCTCGCGTACTACAAGCGGTCGCTCGGCCTGGGCTGGAGCAATCGGCTCGATTCAACGTACGTGAAGAGCGCCGAGGGCGCGCTCCGCTTCGGCGAGCGCATGCCGCCGCGCATGCGTGAGGTCTTCGCGGGCAACCTTGACCTGTCGCGTGGCTTCCTCGCGAGCATGCAGGGCAAGCCTGACGAAGCGCGCACACACTGGAACGCGGCGCAGCAGCGGTTTGCCACGCTGGTCGCGAGCGATTCGAGCGACTTCGAGGCGTGGTACGGCCTCGGCGACGCCGACTTCCACGCGGCCACCGGCACGAACATCACGGCGCCCGACAGCATCGCCCTCCTGCTCAATCGTTCGCTGCAGGCGTTCGAACGCACCGTCGCGCTCGACTCGTCGTTCCATCTGTCGTACGCGCACCTCGTCTCGCTGTATCAGACCGCCGCTTCACCGCGCAGCCCGCTCGTCCTCGACGGGGGACGCCTGCAGGTCGCAAGCGCGTTGCGCGATACCACGCGTATCGGTGCGTTGCGCCGCGAAGCCCAGGAGCGCACACGTCGCTTCGCCGAGCGGTGGGTGGCCGAAGATCCGGATGGCGCGCAGGCGTGGCAGGCGCTCCTCAATACCTATGCCGTGCTGCAGCAGTGGGACTCGGCGGCGTTGCTCATCGGTCGCATGAAGGCGCGTCCCGCCGTCTATTCGCCATCCCTGGCGCTCACGCGTCCCTTCTATCGCCTGCTCATCGGCGAAATGGACAGCATTCGTGGCGACCTGATGGACGTGTTCACGCGGTTTCCGGCCGAATCGCTCGGGGTGCGCAGCACGACGCCCCCGGTGATGATTCCCTTCGTCGGCATGACACCGGCCGGCGCGATCGGCGCCGTTGGCCTGCTGGACTCCCTGGTCGAACTCGCGGTAGCACAATCGCCCACGATTCCGATCAGTGGTACGCCGTCGCGGGCCACCACGGAGTGGTACGCCAACGGTGTGCGCATCGCGATGGGCGTACCGGTCACACCCGCCGTGCAGGCACAGTTGCGCAACGGCACGGCGCTGCTGTCGAACCTCACGGCTGGCGGTTCGTTTGCGCAGCAATTGCGGGCCCAGTCGCTCGGCGTCCCGTACAGCGCGTATCTGATCACGCGTGATACGGTGTTCTCCAGCGCGGTCCTGAAATGGGTGAAGGACGCCGGCGGTCAGTGGCGCGAACTCGAGGCGCTCGTCGCACTTGATCGCGGGGACTCGACACTCGCGCGTGCGGGTGTGAGTGCGTTCGCCGATACCACCGGCATGACGACCGCAACGGTGAGTCTTGGCGGCGCTCGTGTCATCGCGCGCGCCGAAATCCTCACGCGGCTCGGCGAACCCGCGCGTGCGGTGGCACTGCTCGAGGCGCTGCGACCGCAGAACTTCAGTGTCGCCATGGCCGAACCCGGATACGCGCTGTACATCCGCAGCCGCCTCACCCTCGGCAAGCTGCATGAACAACTCGGACAGCGTGACCGGGCGCTGGCCGCGTATACCGCCTTCGAACAACACTGGCGCAACGCCGACCCGTCGCTGCAGGGCGAACTGCGCGAAGCACGGGCGGCGATCCAGCGGTTGCGGGATGGCGGCACGAATCGCACGATCCCGACGGGCGCGGCACCGCGCTGAGTTGATTCGCCCCCCATCTGGAGCTCGGCATGGACACGCACGATCAGGATGGCTGGACCGCGCTGCACCTCGCGGCGTTCCATGGCACGCGTGACGAGGTGCATCGCTTGCTGGCCGCCGGCGCCTCACCACACGTGCTGAGTCGCAACGCGATGGCCAACACGCCGCTGCACGCCGCGATCGCTGGCGCGCAGCACGACGAGATTGTGCGCGCGCTGCTCGACGCGGGGGCGTCGGCGTCGCTCGCCGTCGCACACGGCGTCACGCCACTGCATCTCGCGGCGTCGCGTGGGAATCGCGCGCTGTGCGAGCTGCTGCTCGCCAAGGGCGCGGACGCGAGCGCCGCCATGCACGATGGCAAGTCGGCCGCAGACATCGCGACAGAGCGTGGGTACGAGGAAGTCGCGCGCTGGCTCGCGTCGCAGGGAACGTCGCAGGCGTAACCGCATCGTCGCTTCGCATCCGCAGTTCGTAGTCCGCACTCCGCATGAATGACAACGGGCCCCGACGACACGATGTCGTCGGGGCCCGTCGTTGCATGCACGATCGCGCGTTACCGATGCGTGCGCAGCCAGCGGTTGAACTGCCGCAGCAACTCCTCTTCCTCCTCGAAGCCGAAGCCGGTCGCGCTACCCGCTGTGGCGAGCTTCTCAACGCGCAGCAGCTGCGTCGTGCTCTTGCCGCCCGCCGTGAGCGTCAC